>CALMIR010000202.1 GCA_937864265.1 uncultured Saprospirales bacterium
ACCTGACGGTGCACCCGATTCCGCAAACGACCTTGGTAGAGGAAATCTGCGACGGAGAAAGCTTCGGCGTGGGCAATTCGGCCTACACGGTAAGCGGCCAATTTGTAGATACGCTGACTTCGGTGGTAACGGGCTGCGATAGCGTAGTAATGCTGAATTTGACGGTTAATCCAGTTTATGATATTGTACTAAATGAAGTGATCTGCGAAGGAGATGCATTCCCGGTAGGAAATAATAGTTTCTCACAGACGGGTACTTATACGACCCTCTTGCAATCGGCAGAGGGTTGTGACAGTACGGTTACCCTAAACCTGACCACTTATCCTTGTACCTTGCTATTCGCTTTGGCAGAAGTAGATGCCAGTTGTTTTAATGCATCCGATGGCCAGGCTACCTTTAGCTTACTTCAGGGGACTCCACCTTACCAGTACAGTTGGCAATCGCTTTCTAATCCGGGGTTGAATGGTACAGGGGTAATTGAGGGCAATAACATCGAAGCGCTCATTGCCAATATACCGGCAGGAGCGTACGAAATTGAAATAACCGACAGTTCTCCATTTGCGGTGACCACTACGATTAGCTTTACACTAGATCAGCCAGATTTGATCGATCTCAGCTTGCTGCCTTCTGAGTTCAATAGCTATAACGTTAGTTGTGATGGAGCAGCGGATGGCATTATTTTTACAACAGTGGAAGGCGGCACACCAAATTATCAATATTACTGGAGCGACGGCAGCCAGGTAGAGAACCTGGACGATTTAGGCGCAGGTTACTACAGCCTTACGGTTTCCGATTTGAACACCTGTTTGGATTCTGCCGATTTGGTATTGATTGCTCCTGCGCCCATGGTTTCGCAAATTGCAACTGTTGATCCACCTTGTTTTGGGCAAGAAGCTGGTTTGGTGAACATAGAGGCCGTTGTAGGTGGGGTGGGACCATATCAGTTTTCCATCAATGGTCAAGCGTTCGGCTCAACAGGTATCTTTTCTAACCTCGGAATAGGTTATCATACGGTTACTATCATGGATGTGAACGGCTGTATTTTACAAGAAGAAGTGGAAATAATTGAACCCGATGAGTTGTGGGTAGAATTGGGCGATGACGATGAAATCGCGTTGGGAGATAGTATCCGCCTTTTTGCACAAACCAGCTATGATGTCGCTTTTTACAATTGGAATACGCCCGTTGGGCGCAGTTGCGACAACTGCCCTGATCCCTACATTCGACCCTTCGAGACAATCAATGTTTTTATCGAAGTAATCGATTCTAATGGTTGTGTCGCACGCGACGACCAGACGATATTTGTGGACAGAAGCAAGGAAGTTTACATTCCCAACGTATTTTCACCCAATGGAGATGGCAGCAATGACGAATTCCTGATTTTTGCCGGGCCGGATGTCGTCAACATCAAGTCTTTTTATGTATTCAATCGTTGGGGAGAATCGATGTATGAGATTTTCAATTTTGTGCCGAATGATCCATTTTACGGTTGGGACGGTACGCACCGTGGAGAATTGATGAATGGCGGGGTATATGTCTATATGGCGGAAATAGAATTTATTGATGGAACAGTGGTGTTCTATAAAGGCGATATACTTTTGATGCGATAAGCGCTTGAAGTCGTTCCCGGCAAAGTATGATTTACCGGGAACGGCATCTTTTTTATAAATGCCTTTCGGCGTGGTAGGATGAGCGAACCAATGGGCCGCTTTCCACATAAAGAAAACCTTTGGAAAGTCCTACTTCCCGGTATGCTGCAAATTTGTCCGGGTGGACAAAGCTTTCAACGGCCAGGTGCATTTTGGTCGGTTGCAGGTATTGCCCGATGGTCAACACTTCGCAACCATGAGCAACCAAATCGTCCATGATTTTAAACACCTGCTCATCCGTTTCACCCAGCCCAACCATAATGCCCGATTTGGTGCGTTTGCCATAAGCTTTGGTGCGGCTGATTTGCTCCAGGCTGCGTTCGTATTTTGCCTGTGGCCGCACCTTGCGGTAAAGGGCTTCCACTGTTTCCATATTGTGAGAAACTACCTCTTGGCCGGCGCTAATCATTCTTTCCAGCGCTTCCCAATTGGCCTTTACATCGGGGATGAGGGTTTCTATGGTAACATCCGGACTCAATGCCTTTACAGCGCGGACGGTTTGGTACCATATTTCTGCTCCACGATCTTTTAATTCGTCCCTATTTACAGAAGTGATGACAGCGTGTTTTACCCCCATCAGGTGGATGGCCTCGGCTACGCGGCGAGGTTCGTCTTCATCGTATTCCGAAGGGCGTCCCGTTTTCACGGCGCAGAAGGAACAGGAACGGGTACAGGTGTTGCCCAAAATCATAAAAGTAGCGGTACCAGCACCCCAGCATTCGCCCATGTTGGGACAATTGCCGCTTTGGCAGATGGTGTGCAACTGGTACTGATCGACCAGTGTGCGCACTTTCTTATAATCGGGGCCAATCGGCAGCTTAACACGTAGCCACTCTGGCCTGCTGCGTTTTGCCTTTGGCTCGTCGGTATTTTTTTCAACAATAGGTAGCTCTAGCATTCCATATAGAATTTTCCTGGCTTTTTGTAAGCAAGGTTATCTACACAATAACAATCAAGAAAAGCAAATGGTTACTTCAACAACAGTTACCAGCGTTTTCCAAGCTGCAAATTTATGTAAAGGTTGAAGAAAATGGATCTGTTTTCGTTGGTAGGCACCAATTCGGATTCGACCAGGATGGGTATTTTTTGCAAATAAGCATCAACCATAACACCTGCTTCTATGGCTTTTACGTATTCATCAAAGGCACCCCAGTCAAAATGAACGGCAAACTTGCCATGCGCGCCGGGGCGGGCGGACAGTTCTCCCAAGCCTTTTGAAAAACCAGAGGAGCCAAATATATTGTAGATATCCAGAAAGTAACTGGCATTTTCAACCGAATATTTTTCACTGCGAATATTGCTGCTGTTTGACCCTGGATCCGGAGAGCGATTGATGTCGAGGTAGTAGGGCTTGAGCAAACCTAATGACGGCCCGCCTTCATAGCTGATGCCAATGGCCAAGCCCTTGCGTTTTGCCTTTTCAGAAAAATAGCGTTTTTCCCCAAAACCGCCCCGCAAAACAAAAAAGTTGTTCTGCTTCCCAAAAATGAAAGACCGCGACACCCGGGAAGGAGAAGCGATTGCAGCATCGTAGCTCTGCCTTAACTCTTTCGGATGTTTGATTTCGCCCAATTCGAAATTGATATATCGGGTTAAGTAATAGGTTTTTAATTGGCCAAAATTTACACCCAACGCATACCCATTCGTGTGCAATTTAAAGTCCACAGAAAACTCTCGGTTAAAAACAATACCCTGGTTTTCATCATAAATATTCTGCCCGGTAGAATACGTGCTTTGCGACAGCAAAGGCCAGCTTAGTAGGTTGAGCACCAAAAGGGCGATGATAAATGGAAACGTTTTCATATCTATATAAGTAGTGTGCAAAAAATCATTTCCCGATTTATCGGCCTCCTTCTAATATAAGCTATACTTGAAGTGAACTCTTAGTCAGCTATTGGAAGGACAAATCGGGGCATTCATTTTTCTGCGTTACTGAATCAGCTAATAAATAGACAGTTCTTTAACTTCAAGGTTCATTTAAAGGGAGCGTTTTTGCTCCGCAATTACAAGAATTGCCAAAGAACCAAATTTACTATTAAAAAATCAGGATAGAAAGTTTTTTTTGGTAAAAACGTCAGAATGTCTTTCAGCTTCTAGGGCATCTTGTGATAAAGATTGCATTTCGCGTTGTTTCGCTTGGTAAAGCCTGGTTTTATCGATGAGTTTACACCTAAAGAATTTTTTGTCGGGCACGAGGGAAATGTCGTAGATTCCCCTCAACAAATGATGCGGGGATTTTACGGCAGGATACATCAATGGAAAGGCATCCATTGGCAATGCAGTGATACTGGGCCAAAGGCTTTGAAAGAAAGGCATATTTTCCGGTAAGGAGAGATGCAACAACAGGTGTGCCGGAAGCAAGTTGCCACTGGACAACAGCACATTTCCTTTGCGAGTGAGTAAAAAGGATTGCCAAAGCATAGTTTTAAGTCATTTCGCTTAGCAATTCTTTCCCGATGTCAAAGAAAAGTTTTTCCACGTTTTCCCCGGTTTTGGCGCTGGTAAAATAATCGACAGAAATTGTCGTGGCGATCGACTCGAGTTGTACTTCCTGGATTAAATCTTTTTTGTTACCTACGACTTTTATGGGGCATGCGGGTAGGATATTTCCTAAAAAAAACAAATCCGACTCCATATTCTCGAAGGTGGAAGGCCTGCTGAGGTCAAAGACATAGATAACGGCGCTAGCCCCCAAAAAATAGGATCGGGGAATTTTATCCTGGCTCACTTCGCCAGCAATGTCCCAAACAATCAGCGCTATTTCATGATCCTCGATGTTTACCAATTTCTTATCTACTTTCACGCCAATACTCGTCAGGTATTTATCGCTGAATGTATTGTATAAAAACCGATGAAAAAGAGAGGTTTTACCGACGGCAAAACTGCCTGTTAAAAGTATTTTTCTACTATTCATTAGACCGGGCTTACCATAAAATAATCGTTTAATTTTTCTTTTAGGTGCAAGTGAAATAAAGGATCTTGCACATTCCAGGGATATTTCATTTCGTTTTGGGCAAAGGTCATTATTTTTTCTGAAATCGTTTGCTTTTCATTGGGTGTTAAACTTCCTTTCACGGCCAATACCACATAATAAGTATAAAAATCGTGGATTAAAATTTGGTAGTCGCCGTATTGGATCATTTCTAACTCAACTTCTGCTTGTTTAAAAGCATCTACCGCAAACATTTTGATGGCGGTAAGCATGCCTGCGAGTACCTCTTTATCGACGGTTTCAGAAGCGGAGGCATTGCCAATGAGCAAACCAGCGGGCTGCTCGATTACAAATGCTTCCTGAACGCGTAAAGCTGCAGCATGGTGTAAAATAATATCCGACTCTTTGACCCCCTTCAGCCAGGCTTGTAAGCGCCCAAAAAAACTATTCTTCAGCTGTTGCTCGACGCCTTCCCGCAAATCCTGTAATTGCTGGGCAATGTATTTTCGGATCATCTTACCCAAAATAGGATATAAAATATCCAGCAACTCCGCCTGCGATTGCTCCAATTTCTGTTCTACGATTTTTTCAACCGTTTGACGGTAAGCTTTAGGGAACTGCTGTTGAAATAGATCGAGCCTATCTTCCAATATGGGCGCGAGATGCTTGGCCAGTTGCTCTTGATCGTCCAACAAATGCTGGATTTTTTCCAATACCTCCCGGTCTTTTTCCAATAGAATGGCGCGCAGTTTTTCGATCTGCTGGCGCTCTAGGTTTCTATGTCGGGCTTGTAAGTCCACTGGTTCCAGAATTAAGCCGATGATGGGTAAAATCGCCCGGGTGCTACTCGGCTAGGCGCTTGGCCAAGTCGGTCAAAAGGGTACTAAGGGTTGATTTGTCGGTCGTACTAACCGTTTTGATTTGTTGCTCCAGAAAACTGGATTTTTCTGATAAGCGCTGCTCCAAGGCGTTTAAACCTTCGTTCGTTTCCTGTTTTAAATAGGCAAGCGCCTCGTTGTAGCGCTGTTCCATTTGCGATAAGCGCTCTTCCATCCTTTGTTCGAGCTTAGCAATTACATCTTCCAATTGATGGAAGCGGGTATCGTACTGTGCCATTTGTTCTCCCATCAAAATATCTCTGATGGTAGATATTTCCCCAAAACCGTTATTTTTATCCATGTCCCCTGTTTTTTAGACTTTGGTGTTGTGCTGAATTTGTTTTCGAAAATATCGCATTAATTTTCCAAATTTAACAGTTTTTTGCGCAAAAATAATGAAACTCCTCATTTATTGTCCATTTCGAAGCCCTAGGCTGCAATATGTTCTGGATCTTGTCTTTCAGGAGGTGGCCTCGGTCCATTTCGAGCTGACTACCGACTTGGTTTTTTATAAAGCAAGCCACGCAGCCAGGCTCAATTACAGCCACGCAGCCGTCGCAACCCCAGAGGTTTGGATACCCAACAGCGGTTTTTTGGAAGAATCAGCTATTCGCCCCATTCACTTGCAAGTGGGGCTTGTAGAGGCCATGCCGGCTTTCTTTTTTCAGAAAGAGGAAAGGGCTTCGCTTCCCTTTGATTTATTTGCGATGGTTTTTTACCTGGTCAGCCGCTATGAAGAATACTTGGACTTTGAAGGAGATGCTCATGGGCGATACCAATCAGCGCATAGTATTGCCCACAAAGGCCATTTTTTAGATCGCCCATTAGTGGACGAATGGAGTTTACTGCTATTGGATAAAATCAAAAGGCTATTTGCCGATTTTTCTTACCAGAAGAAACCCTTTCGATTTTTGCCAACCTATGACATCGACTTGGCTTGGGCGTATCGGCATAGACCCTTATGGCGGGCCATCCCTGCGTTGGCCAGAGATATTGGATTGCTGCGCCTAAATGCCCTGCAATGGCGGTGGAAAGCCTGGCAAAACGCGGATACTGACCCCTTTTTCACATATCCTATGATGCTATCAATCCATGAACGATTGGGATTAAAACCCATTTTCTTTTTTCTATTGGGCGATTATGGGGCTTTTGATAAAAATATTTCGCCCGACCATCCAGCTTTGCAAGGCTTGATTCAACACTTGGCTGAAAAATACGAAACAGGCATTCACCCGTCTTACCAGTCCAATAAGGATGCTTCCATTTTGTATCGAGAAGTTTCGCGGCTAGAAGCCATCTTAGATCATAAGCCTGTATTGAAAAGCAGGCAGCATTATCTGAAGCTGCGTTTTCCAGACACCTACCGCCAATTGCTGGCAGCAGGTATTCGAGAGGATTATAGCATGGGCTACGCTGCTTGCACCGGATTCCGGGCAGGCATTGCCCGACCCTTTTACTGGTACGATTTGGAAAAAGAGCAAAAAACTGATTTGCTGATTGTCCCATTTGCGGCTATGGACGTAACGCTCAAGCAATACTTGAAATGGGATATTCCTCGTGCCAACCAAGAAATAGCAGGATTGATAGAAAAAGTGCGACAAGTAGGCGGTCAATTCACCTTATTATGGCACAATAGTTCATTTTCTTCTGTAGATGGATGGACAGGATGGGGGGAAGTACACGAAAAGGCCTTATCTTTAGGCGCTGAAGCAGAAACCCAAACGTATGATCTTTAACCTGAGTGATGTTCCCTCCATAGCCGGAAAATTTATTGCAGAATTGCGCGATGTGCAAATTCAACGCGATAGCATGCGCTTTCGGAAAAATTTAGAGCGTATTGGCGAAATTTTGGCGTATGAAATCAGCAAAAAATTGCCTTATCAGCAGAAAGAGGTAGAGACGCCCTTGGGCATATCAAGCTGCCAGTTGCTCGACAAGCCTGTGGTGCTGGCTACCATTCTGAGGGCTGGTTTGCCCATGCACCAGGGTATGCTCAATTATTTTGATCAAGCTGGCAATGCCTTCGTTTCTGCTTACCGAAGACACCATAAAGACGGCACCTTTGATATACACCTGGAATACATCTCCTGCCCTAACCTCAACGATTGTATATTGATTGTGTGCGATCCTATGTTAGCAACAGGTGCTTCTATGTCGCTGGTTACCCGCGAACTGTTGAACTATGGCACTCCGGCTAGCATCCATTTTGTAACGGTAATCGCTTCCGTTCCCGGTGTTGATCACATGCGGCGTATGTTTCCCGATGCCTATATCTGGATGGGGGCTTTGGATGAGGAACTAACGGCCAAATCCTATATTGTTCCCGGCTTGGGAGATGCGGGCGATCTCAGTTATGGCGCGAAACTTCAAGAATGACCTCCGATCCTATTGAGTAACAAACCCGCTTTGGAAAGCGTCGTTTCCTCTTTGGCAAAGCAAAGCCGAATGACCTTGTCGTCGCGTCGTTGGGTATAAAATACGGATACGGGAATAGCGGCTACACCATACGTCATGGTCATGCGGCGAGCAAAACCCACATCCCCCTCCTGGCTGATTGCGCTGTAATCAAACAACTGAAAATAAGTACCCTGACATGGCAGTGGCTTCAATAAGGAATCCTTTATGATTCCCAGAAACAGATCGCGTTTTTTTTGAAAAAAGGCATTTAACTCCAAATAATGCGAAGCATCTGCCAGATAATCGGCTAGGGCATATTGTATAGGCGTATTGACGGAAAATACCGTGAACTGATGTACCTTCCTAAATTCTTGCGTCAGCGCCGCCGGAGCAATACAATAGCCAATCTTCCAGCCAGTATTGTGAAAAGTTTTTCCAAAAGAATACACAGCCAGGCTGCGTTCCTTCAAATCGGAAAAACGCAATACACTCTGATGTTGCAAACCGTCATACACCAAGTGTTCATACACTTCATCGCTTAAAACCAGAATATCTGTCCCCTTTGTTAACGCGGCCAACGCTAATAAATCGTCGGCTGCCAGAATGGTTCCAGTAGGGTTGTGCGGCGTATTAATGATGATCATCCGGGTTTTTGGAGAGATCAATTGCTCAACCCGCTCCCAGTCGATGCGGTAATGAGGGGCTTCCAATTCTAGCACAACTGGGATACCACCATTAACCAGCACGGAAGGGCGATAAGAATCGTAGGCTGGCTCAAATAAAATGACTTCATCACCAGGCTTGATAAAGGCGGCAATCGTGCTAAATATTCCCTGAGTAGCGCCGGAGGTGATCGTGATTTCTGTATCAGGATTCACATCAATACCATATAGAAGTGCTACTTTTTGAGCAATCTGCTGTCGCAAAGCGGGTACACCTGCCATAGGCGCGTATTGGTTGTAGCCTTTGCGCATATAATGACACACCCGCTCCGATAGCTCAGGAGAGCCTTGAAAATCGGGGAAGCCCTGAGAAAGGTTAATGGCGTTATGTTCATGTGCCAGGGCAGACATGACGGTGAAAATGGACGTCTCTACATCCGGCAGCTTGGAAGAAATGTTCATTGGCCTATTTGCTTTTGAATGCGGATAGCAGGATGATTAGCCCTGCTACCCCAAAACAGATTATAGTTCTCTGACCCAAATATTTCGATAACTCACCAGATTGCCGTGATCTTGCAATTTGATGGAGCCTTTATCGTGGGCTATATTTTTGGGTAGGCCAATGTATTCAGTAGTGCCCATGACCTCGGTATAGTGTTGTACCAAGACACCGTTGTGAAAAACCGTAATGCGTCCGGAAGCAATTTTCTGGCCATCGGCATTGAAGCGCGGGGCAATAAATACAATATCATAGGTTTGCCATTCTCCTGGCGGGCGACAGGCATTGACCAAGGGCATGGATTGTTTGTAAATTGAACCCGCCTGGCCATTCGTATAAGTGCGGTTTTGGTAATTATCCAGTACCTGCACTTCGTAGCGTTCCTGGAAAAACACGCCGCTATTGCCGCGACCTTGGCCTTCACTTTCTACTACCGAAGGCGTGCGGAACTCCAGGTGCAATTGAATATCTCCGAAAACCCGCTTGGTTTTAATATCGCCGCTCTGTGGTTTTACGGTCATGGAACCATCGGAGTTGATGGTCCAGCTTGGAGCACTGCCATCTGCTGCGGTAACCCATTCCTGAAGGGAAGTCCCGTCAAAAAGCACAATGGCATCAGATGGCGGCATCGTCCCTGTTCCGGGGCTTACAACCCGTGCTTGGGGCTCCCAAACTTCTGTCGCTTTAGGGTCGGTGATTTGGGCAAAAACCAGGGAACTGGTGCAAAAAAGGGAAAGAAAAAGGAAGTGACGTTTCATAAAAATCCATTTTTGGCGCATAATAATCATTTTGCACCAAAAATGGATAGGAAAGAAATAGTATTTAGAAGAAGCTACTGCGCTTATTCAATCTTATAGGGTCGGGCATAGAAAATAGCCCGCAATTTGATGGGCTCGTCGATGCCTTCAGTAAAAGTCTGGGTTGAACGATTGTAAATAATGGTGTAAATATTGGCAATCAGTTCGTTGATGTCGTTGAAGCGATCCTGCAAATCGATGGCGTTTTCTGCTTCGACGAAGAAAATATCGTCACTGGCCAGCCCTTTCAGGTAATTGGTATTGTATTCCAAGCCCTTACCTTTCAGGCCAATCATATAGCGGCGAAAAGACGATTCCTTGATGGTTTGTTGGTTGACGGTCGGATTGTTAGAGCCGTTGTCGTTCCCATCCGTGAAGGCGACCAATACTTTGTCGGCTACATCCAGATTGGTTTCTTCCAATGCCGTAAGGCCTGCAAGGATACCATCGCTCAATCGGGTAAAGGTTTGGGCGTCCAAGTCGGGGTAAGGGAAACTGTTGATAGCTGCAATGATGTCGTCCAAGTCATTGGTAAAGGGATAGGTAATGACGGTATCGGCAAAAAGAACCAGGCCGACGTAGCTTTCATTGCTGGTAGTTTCATATACCTGCTCGGCAAAATCAATGGCGTATTGCTTGACCAGTTCGCGGTCTTCACCCAGGGAGCTACTCACATCGAGACAAAGCATCGTAGCAAGCTTGGTTTCAGAAAACTCCCGTTGATTTTTGAACTCCGTTTGCACAAACCAGCGGTCGTTGGAAGGGCGGGTATCATCAAATTCTTCAATGGTCACACATTCGGCAATGTAGTTGAATTCGTCGTCGCTTAAGCGAATATTGGGAATAGACACGACTATTTTATTGTCTATTTGCACAGGAGTATAGTGCGTGGTATCGAAAATTACCCGGTCATCCGAACTGCCTTTATCAATGACCACAGTAGGCTGCTGTCCGGCATAATTTGTATAGTCAAAACGCAGGATAATCGCATCATCAATGGTCACCCCTTCGCATTCCGGCGCAGGAATTTCTTTTGGATTGGCGTTGCCGTTGTCATCGTCTTTTTTACAACCAGTAAGGAGAAACGCAGGGAGAAACGCCAGAATCAAGAAGCTAAAAGAGAGCTTTAAGGTTTTCATAAACGCGAGTTTTGAAGTTAATACAATAAAATCGGAAAGGGGCACCTAATAGCCCCGATGTACTTATTTGCTGTCCGTTGATGGGGTTATAACAGATTTTAGGGGTAAAAAATTTCTTAGACTATCTTAAAGTTTATTTAAAGTTCTCTAAATGAGATAAAAAAGGTTACATAATGTTAATTAGGGTTAAAAGACAAAAGGCGAAAGGCTAGAATACCTTATTTTTGTAAAACTAGTGTGGGTGAGGCAATGCCGCCGAAATCCGAAATCGAAAGATGCTATAAGCACTAGAAAGATAAATACTAATCGTGCGTTACCGTCTTTCCATCGTACTAATGGTCAGCAGTTTGGTGCTGCTGGCCGGATTTCTAAGTTTGTACCTGAAAAAAGCCTGGGACGAAGCCTTGGGGGCTTTGCGCAAAGAAACCAGCCTCTTATTTATTCAAGCTGTTCAGAATATTGAAGGGGAATTGCTGGATGATTTGATCCTAAAAAAATTCACCAGCCCCGATAGCAATTTAATATTGCAATGGTCGAATCAAGTCCGCCATAAAGATGTAGATTCGGTCAATGTACTGGCTTTCGTTGGGCAAGATCCTTTGCCTGCCAAAAAGGACAGCACCTTCAGCATTCGCGTCAAACGAGACCAACTGAACACCGATGCCTCTCAGATAGAAGGTTCGCTCTCCCTGGTCATCTCCATAAACGAACTAAGCAACCCCGATTCTTTGGGAACGGTTCCTCTACAAAAGCGGCAGGACATACAGCAGCTCTTAAAGGAGCGGTTTTTACAAACAGCCAAAGCAGCCAATCTGCCGGGAACATTTCAGGTATTGCGCTGGGAAGACGATACGCTGGCTGCTGAAAAATGGATACCCACAGGAAATTATACGGATTTGGGTACGGGCGAAAGTTTTAAAGCGGCTATTTCTGACTATCAACCCTATGTTTGGAAAAAAATCGCCCCGGAAATTATTTTTTCTGTGCTGCTTTTTGCTTTCGTAGCGCTGGCTTTTTATACGACTTTACAAAACCTGCGCACTCAACAAAGGCTCACGGATTTGAAAAATGATTTCATCCAAAATATGAGCCATGAACTCAAAACACCTATCGCTACAGTAGGCGTAGCCATCGAAGCACTCCGCGATTTTAATGCCCGGGAAAATCCTGAGCGGCTTAAAGAATACCTGGATATTTCCAAAAGCGAATTGGGGCGGCTCAACTTGCTGATTGAAAAAGTCATGCATGTCACCCGCCTAGAGCAGCCCACTGCCTTGCTCCAATTCGATGCCCTCGACTTAAAGGTGCTGGTACAAGAAACCATTCAGGCGATGAAACTGCAATTGGAAAAAACGGGCGCCCAACTGCAATTGGAGACCCACGGCGATAACTTTGAAATAGAGGGCGATCGCTTTCATTTGGCGGGTGTCGTTTACAACCTTTTGGATAATGCCATAAAATACAGCCAAGGGCAGCCAATGATTGTAATTGGCCTGGAAGCCAAAGAAGATCAAGTAATACTAGCGGTTTCGGATCAGGGTATTGGCATTTCTTCCATTCACCAGTCCAGAATTTTTGACAAATTTTTCCGGGTACCAACGGGCAACCAACACAATATAAAAGGGTATGGCCTGGGGCTGCACTACGTGGCAATGGTAGTTAAAAAACACGGCGGTCGGATGGTGCTTGAAAGCGAGGAAGGGCAGGGAACCTTGTTCAATATTACATGGAATCGAAAAATTGGAGCATAGTGCCAATCAAAATTCTATACGTAGAGGATGAACCCTTTTTGGGGAAAATCGTTCGGGAAAGCCTCGAAAGCCGGGGCTTTGAAGTCCGGCTGATCGAAGATGGGGCACAAGCAATGGCGGCCTTAGAAGCCATGCAGCCCGACATAGGTGTACTAGACGTGATGCTACCCAACCTGGATGGCTTTTCACTGGGAAAAGCCATCAGGGAAAAAGACCCGCTCCTGCCGATCCTTTTTCTGACCGCCAAGGATCAGACAAAGGATGTTTTGCAAGGTTTTGCAAGTGGCGGAAACGACTACATCCGCAAGCCTTTTAGCATGGAAGAACTCATCGTGCGTATCCAAAACCTGCTCCAACTGAAGGGACGTGCCGACAGCCATTTAACAGAATGGATTGCCCTGGGCAAGTATCTCTTTTCCCCCATCCGACAGGAACTAAAGCTGGAAGAACAAATCCGAAAATTATCCTACCGTGAAACCCAATTGCTGCAAATGCTAAGCGCACAACTGAATCAACCCATCGATCGCCGCGAAATTCTTCGCGAAATTTGGGGCGACGATTCTTTTTACCATTCCCGCAACCTGGATGTATATATGACCCGCCTGCGCGAGTACCTCAAAGGCGACGCACAAGTAGAAATCATCACTTTAAAAGGAGTAGGCTATCGCTTAAGTGTTTAGTAGGTGCGTTTATGGATGGATGAGCGTGTTTTGGAATGCTTGCGACAAACCTGAAATCAATCCTGTTATGAAATAGCAATAGGCATCAAAAATCCAAGCTCACCCTGTCTTCCGCAATGTGTATGGTGCGCAGTGCTTCTGTACGCTGACTGATATCCAAACTGCTGTTTTCCAAGCGCAAAACCCCCCGTGGGCACACCGCTGCACAAACGCCACAACCTACACAAGAAGCCCGCACAATATCCTGGCCGCGTTGCGCATAGTGACGCACATCAATGCCCATTTCACAATAGGTGGAGCAATTGCCGCAAGAAATACACTGCCCACCATTGGTGGTAATGCGGAAGCGAGATTGAAAGCGTTGTACTAAGCCCAAGTATGCTGCCAAAGGGCAGCCAAAGCGACACCAAACCCGGTTGCCCATCAAGGGATAAAAACCCGTACCCACCACTCCCGCAAATGCAGAGCCGATCAAAAAGCCATACCAGGTTCTCACGGTTTCCGTGTTTAGAGAAAGGACATCTTTGCTGCCGGTAAAATAGGTGTATAGCACGAGTACTGTCATGCCAACCGCAAACACCAATACCCCATGAATAATCCACCGCTCGTACTTCCAGGCTCGAAGACTTTTATCCGATAATTGTCGGTAGGGGTCGCCCAGCGTTTCTGCTAATCCACCACAGCCGCATACCCAGGAGCAGTACCAGCGCTTGCCAAATAGCCAAGTGAATACCGGTACACCAACTAGAGCCAGCACGATACCCCAAACGAGCATAAACGTACCTAATGCCCCACTGTTGAGCAAACTCTTAATGTTCCAGTCAAAGAAAAAGGTGTAATTCAATGGCCAGATGTTTTTGAAATCGTAGTAGGGCTGATTGAGCCGCACCAAAATTTCAGGTAGTAGAAAAGCAAACGCAGTCTGAAAAAACATCACCGAACCAGTTCTGACCAATTGGTAGCGATTGTGCCGATACTTGGCCATCATGCGCAAGCCCATTACCAATACAATCAAAGTGTACAATAAGCCATACAAAAACCACTGGCTGGCTGGGCCGCCATTCAAAACCTTGCTAATCGGATCGACAATAACTATCCAAGGGGTGATGTGCTGGGGCATCCAATACAGCAATAGGTAAAATCCGATCAAATAAACGCCTGCCAGGATACCCAACCACGCTGTGGTACCTGGCGAGGCCGAGCGGGGTGCTTTTTTTTGAACTTGTTTTTCTCCAAACGCAACAATGGCGATAATCAACAACGCGATCAAAGCGCTAACAGCCGGCCACAAATAACTTTTATTCATGTAATACACCCCATACAGCAATAATCCTATTATCCCGGCAGATAAAAAAACAGCTCGCCAACCCCAGGTCAATCCACGGGTCATGGCATTATGGTAAATGTGGTTGTTCTTGATGCCGGGTATTTCGCCCCATTGAGGAAGGATGTACAACAGCCCTCCTAAAATGGCCAGACCAAATGTCATCCATAAAAACAATAATGGATTACTAGATACAGGTCCCACTGCCGATTGGCGTACCGCCTGGAAAGTATAATCTTTCAATTGCCAACTGCCCATGCGGAAGTCCCATTCTTTTACGCCTTCCGGCAAATCGGTTTTAGCTCGTTTATCCAATTGGCTTTTGGCCGATTCCAGCGTTTTTTTAAATGCCGGCACAAATTCAAAACTGGATGCATAACGCTTGCCCAGCATACCATTTGCAGCAGCCGCTTCCAGTATGGCCGATTTGTGGTATTCGTTTTGTATGCCCAAGGTGGCCTCAGAAAGTTGATACCGCTCTAAGCCTAAAGTAAGGGTGAAAAGCGCAAATGCCGCTGCAAATAAAAAAAGGCCAATTTTTTGTACAAATGACATGGTGTTGGTGCTTGATGAAGTTGAAAAAGCAAATAGGGGACTTGGATGTTACTGCTGTAGAAAACGCAGCGCTTGCCTGAGTCCGCGTCTTTGCCGGAGTTGCAAATGCTTTCCAGTTTGTTGGTTGTACTCTTGAACCAGTTCCGATTCGTATTGATGGAAAAACTCGGGATCAAAATTGGCCAATCCTAGCTGCTGCAAGACGGCTTCCAATGGCGTTTTTTCTTTAATCCACTTTTCACATACTTCGTGTCTGTAACGAATACCCATCAAATTGAAGCCCAGAATGTGCCCTTCGTTTTTATCATAAACCAAACGAATACTTTTTTTGCCATCGCTGTGCTCCCAATATAAGGTAGCCTGATGATCGGCCAATTGAACAGGTACTTCTCCGTAAACCTGGTATTCGATATCCAGAAATTTGGCAGAATTGAACCAGACACCCGGATCGTAAGCTTTAGGTTGTTTACTAATGGTGTAGGCAACGGTTTCTCCCATCATTCTGCCCACGTACCAAACAGCTTCAATGGGGCGTCGGTCAGGCTTTGGCTGCCTCACCTGTGCGCAATCGCCAATCGCATATACATCGGGCATATTGGTTTCCAAATATTCGTTGACCAGAATGCCACGGCCTATCTCCAAGGCCGTATTTTTCAAAAAGTCAATATTGGGCCTCACCCCGGCTGTTAATCCCACATAGCCACATTCGATTCGTTCGCCCGTATTGGTGATAATAGCGCCAACCTTACCTGTACCATTATCTTCAATGGATTTTAATTCCGTCGCCAGCCGCAGGTCAATACCGTGTTCCTGGATGTGGCGATTAATCATAGCCGATTCTTCCGCCGGTAAAACCATATTCCAATAGCTGTTTTCCCGGACGAGAAGGGTGACGGGAATATGCCGGGAGTGAAACATTTCTGCCATTTCTATACCAATTAGCCCGCCGCCGACAATCACCGCCCGTTTTAAGCCCAGACTAAAAGCCTCCATGTACTCGAGGTCCTGATAACTGTATAGACCCCTCACCCCTTCTAAATCCTGACCAGGCCAGCCAAATTTGTTGGAAACTGAGCCGGTAGCCAGAATCAGCTTGTCATACGCCATATCTATGCCATCGCTAAAAAACAGCCTTTTAGCTGCAAAGTCAATGTTGGAAACCCAGCCTTGCCGCAGGGCGATGCGGTTTTTTTCCCAAAACCAATCCTCGTAAGGTTTGATGTCTTCAAAACGCATGTGTCCCATATAGACATACATGAGTGCTGTGCGGGAAAAAAAATGGGTTGTTTCGGCAGAGACCACCGTAATTTGATGATCGCCCCATTTTCGAAGAAACCGGGCTGCTGTAATGCCGCTGATGCCGTTTCCAAGTATGACAATATGCATAAGCTCAGGAAATTGGTTTTATGATAGCCAAATGTAAGTAGAAACATAGTAAGTAATAGCCTGGCAATAGCTATAGTTTAAAAAATGAAGCCAGGGCATAGCCACCTTGTCCTGCCAGAGACAGTTTGTTGGGGGTGGGAACAAAAATCTGATTTGAAATGTCTGCTTTGTTACTAAATATGAAAATTTTATCTATTCAATAGCACATACAACCCGGATATTGTTTTATCAGGAACTGAAATAAAAATATTTACATACTTTTGAGGATTCTTTTAATAAACTTATTACTCTACCTTTTAAACGATGAATAAAATGAGAGCATTTCTACTTGTAGCCTCTTTACTTTTGGTTCAAAACTTTGCCTTTGCCCAGGCACAGCGCCGGGTATTGATTGAACATTATACCCAGGCTTCTTGTGGCCCTTGTGCTGCACAAAACCCAGCATTCAACACCTTGCTTTTCAACAATTGGGATAAAGTTGTGCCCCTTAAATACCAGGTTTGGTGGCCAGGTTATGATCCCATGTATGATCAAAACCCAGATGATGTTGATGCCAGGGTAGCTTATTATGGCGTAACTGGTGTTCCAAATGTACGCATTGATGGCACACTAGATGCAGGCACATCAGGCAGTGTTACTGCCACTCAAATCAACAATGCTTATGCAGTGACCACGCCGCTTGAAATGGAACTGATACATTCCTTGAGCGCAGATTTAAGCACCATATACATTAACTGTGTTGTCACTAACGTGAGTGCCGAAACATTCGATGTAGCCAACACAGTGGTTCGTGTAGCTGTTATGGAGCAGGAACTGATCTTCCCAGAACCCCCCGGTTCAACTGACGAGGTGGATTTCTACAACGTGATGCGCAAAATGTTGCCCAGCCCAGATGGTACGCCGCTCACAGCTTTAGCTGCTGGCGAATCTTTTGAGTTGAACTTTGAATATGCCCTACCCGATTACATTTATCGCTACGACCAGTTGGGTGCAGTTGCTTTCGTACAAACCAATGGAAGCCGTGTGGTTCACCAAGCTGCTATGAGCGAAGCATTAGGAGCGCCTGCCGGCTTTGCCGACTTGGGACTTGAGTTGGCTTCTTCTGGCCCCGAATCTTACTGCGATTACGCCTTGATTCCAGGTGCTAATCTGGTAAATGACAGCGAACTGGAAGTTACCAGCTTCGATTTGGAATTGCTGATCAATGGCGAAGTAGCCGCTACTGAAAACTGGACAGGTTCTTTGATGCCAGGCATGTCAACTAACGTAACTTTCCCAGAAATGGCGGTAGAACCCGGCGAGACCGAAGTAGAATTCAATATTGCAGCGGTCAATGGCAATGTTGACTACAATAGAATGAATGAATTGGTGAACACAGAAAGCTTCTATACCCTTTCTGAAGAGCCATTTGCTGAAGAAATTGCTGAAAGCTTTGAAATGACCCCCAACCTCACTACGCCTGTTCACACGATCATAGAATCTAACGATCCATTAAGAATGGGGGTTATCAATGCTGCTGTAGTTGGTGCTACTGGTCAGGTAGGTGCTTATGCGGCTTCATCTAAATCAATAATGGTGGACTTCTACCAGTGGTCTGGCGTTGGTGAGCAGTGCCACTTGGTGTTCGACAAAATTGACCTGACCAACAGAGCGGATAGCAGGCTGCGCTTCGATTATGCTTTCGCCAATTATCCTGGCTTTGGCCCTGACCGCTTGACCATCGCTGTGTCAACCGATTGTGGCGAATCCTGGACACAGGTATTTACTGGTACCAACAACGAAATAGCAACTGTCGCAGCATCTACCGCTTATTTTGTACCTACTTCTGCAGCTCAGTGGGATTCTATCAGCGTTGACCTAAGTGCTTATGACGGTGCAGAAGAATTGAACATCCGCTTCACTGGCCAGTCTGGCTATGGCAACAACCTATTCATGGATAATATCGAGGTGACCGGTACTATCATCAATGCGGTTGACGAACCTGGATTGTTGGCTAATAAAGTAAGCACCTATCCTAATCCAGCTAGCGACTTGGTTACTGTTGATTTCCAACTGGTAGAAAATAGCGCTGTTAATGTTAGCGTTTACGATGCGGCTGGCAAATTGGTCGCTACCCTTGCCAATAACAGCAACATGATAGCTGGCGATCACCGCCTCACTTGGGCACCTGCGTTGTCCGGTTTGTACCTGATTCGTGTAGCCACTGAAAACGGTGCAGTGACCGAGCGTGTTTCTGTGATTCGTTAATATTGCGGATAAACGAAACTATTCGTCTATACACGTTTTCTAAAAAGGCAGGTACACGAAAATGTACCTGCCTTTTTGTGTAATTTAGCAGACTTTCACATTTTGTTAAATGTTCTGCACTTGCATCTATTGAAATATATGCCCATTTTTGTGGTATCAAATTGTTAAAAACATCATTGCATGAAGCATTTTATACTCTTTCTAAGTTTGTTCTCCTTTTTAGTCACGGAAAATCGCGCTCAGATATCCCTGACTTTTACCCCAGACGAAGTAGAAACCTCCGATTATATTGACCCGGAAAACCTGGATTACGAATTAATAGGCTACGCCAAAGTAAAAAACGAATCGTCAGAGACGGTTTCTTTGCGCTGGGAAAGAACTTTTATTCAAAAACCAGAGGGCTGGGATATCCAGGTATGCGATTTGTATCAATGCTATTCGCAGGTTGTCTATTCTAATGTCGCACCTGATTTGGGTTTAGATGCTCCTGTAGTATTGGCTCCAGGCGAAGAAACCAACATGGATGTACACGTTAAACCTACAGGTTCCAGTGGTTTTGCAGAAGTGAGAATCGATGTTGCACTGGCCAGTGCTCCCGACGATATTTTGGTATCAGGCACCTATACTTTCGATGCGCTGATTGCCAGCACCAACCAAACCAATCCCATTCCGGTTCGCCTCTATCCCAATCCGACAGCGGATTACTTCCAGCTACAAGGAGATGTCAGCAAGGTGAAAACGGTTGTGGTATATAATGTCATTGGACGGCAGATTCGCACTTACCAAACCAGCGTTGACACCCGGTTTTACGTAGGTGATATTCCCAATGGCTTGTATCTGGTAAGTTTATTAGATAAAAACAACCGCATGGTGCATACTTTCCGCTTGAATAAGCGCGACAGCAGGCCATAGCCTTTTGATTGCCGATAGCCGCTAAAGCGGCAGAAGGGACGTATTAATCCAATTACGTCCCTTCTGCTTTTTAAATACTTTAAATACTCGATACAATCCTTAATCCATCGTACCCTAAAAAAACGCCTTCAGGCAATGTCTTTTGAACCGCCTCATAGCGCCCCATCCGATGACTGCAATGCGTCAGCCAGGCTTTTTCTGGTGCGATGCGTGCAATTAATTCCAGCGCTTCTGCTAAATTCAAGTGAGAATAATGTGCTTCGTGATGCAGGGCATTGATGACCAATGCCTTTATACCTTTTAGCTTGTCCAATTCCGAATCTTCCATAAATTTCACATCGGTCAGGTAGGCAAATTCGCCGATTCGAAATCCCAAAACAGGCATCCGCCCATGCCAAACTTGTATAGGCTGTATGGGCAAAGAATCTACATAGAAAGGCATTTGCCCAGAAATGATCTGCAACGCTACCCGGGGTGCTCCAGGATAGCGATCCTGTTCATTGAATACATAATCAAAGCGATTTTTCAGAGATTGAGCCACCTGCTCGGTGCAATACATCGGCATATCCTGGCGCGACATAAAGTTGAAAGGCCGTACATCATCCATACCGATCACATGGTCATTGTGTTCGTGCGTGATCAGAATGGCTTGCATGTCAGTAATGCCTTCCCTAAGCATTTGCTGCCTGAAATCGGGGCCACAGTCAATTCCAATATACCTATTTCGATATTGGATAACAGCAGCGGTGCGCAAGCGATGATCCCGCTTATCGTCAGAGTGACACACCTCGCAAGAACATCCAATGACTGGGACCCCTTGCGATGTACCCGTACCAGTTAAAATCACTTCTAGTTGTTCCACAGGCGTTATTCTTCTTCCTCTGCGCTCGTTCGGAGGTTTTGTATGGATTTGAAAAATTGAAGCGATTTGGGACTCAATTGTTCCTCTTTGACTTCAATTTGGGACAATATATCTAATAGCGAATTGATTCGGCTTTCTGTATCAAAAAACTTATTGATGACCGCCACTTGCTGTGCTTCTACAATACAGTACCCCGACTGAAAATTTCCTTTTTCATAGCGCACTTTGTAGGTCAGCTCTTCAAATAAATGCTCTAGTTTTTGTAGGCTGTGTTTGGTAAACTTTAACATCAATTCTGCTTTTACTGGACAAAGATAGCTAATGCCCAACAACAACTTCTGTTTTCTTTATAACTTGCAGGGCTTATCAACATCCTTTACTATGAAAATTAAATCTATCTTTTGCCTTGTCATATTTACAGGGATATTTTCAAGCTTATCCTACGCTCAACAAGAACAGCGCTTTGAGGCCGGGCTGCTTTTGGGCTTCAACATGTCGCAAATTGATGGCGACCTGCTCCACGGATTCAATAAGCTAGGACTAAATACAGGGATTAGGGCTTATGCCCGATTGGACGATCGATGGAAATTGAGCCTAGACCTCCTCTTCATGCAACAAGGCTCCAGTAGGGCTAGATTTGACGATCCGGCCTCCACTTTTGATAAAATTGCCCTCAATTTTGTGGAAGCGCCCGTGCTGGTGCATTTCACAGATTGGAAAATACAGGCCACTGCTGGCTTCTCTTATGGCAGGCTGATGAACTATGAAATCACCAGTTTTGATGGCACAGATGCTACGGATAGTTATGACCTCGATCCTAGTATTTTCTCTCTTGTTTTGGGGGCTACTTATTTTTTTGAAGACAATCTGGGCATTAACATCCATTGGAGCAAATGGATCAACAACCCTTTGCGCTCATCTTCCACTGGTGTAATCGGCGAGGGGGGCAAATTCATTGGCCGTACCATCACCATTAGGGGTATCTATTTGCTTTGATAGATGGCGCACAAAAGCTTATTTTTGCGTTTTTAAACAAGCAGTTTTATGAAAATATTCTATTTATCTGTATTGCTCAGTGCGCTGGCACTCAGCTGCGGCGATTCTTTTGAAAAAGAATTTGAGCAAATGTCCGCTGATTACCAGGGCTGGCAGGCCAAACAAGAAGCCTTAAAAGCAGATTATCAGACGATGAAAGGAGAATGGCAACGGGTGCATGAAGCTCATCAAGCCATTGAAGAAAAAAGAACGGATTCCTTACACATCACCATCAATCAGCAGCATGAAGGCCTGTTTCTCAACCACGAATTTTATTTCAAAAGACATCTGGAACAGTTGGCCAATGCGGGCGTATTAAAAGCACAAGAAGGCGAGGTGAAATTGGATCCCACCCTGGTGCGCCAGCAATACAGCACGCTGAAAATGACTTATGAACAAGTTTTCCGCGATTACGAAGCCATCAAAGGAGAAATGATTCAGATGATTGACGAGCAAAATGGCATGTTAAACCAACAATAAATATATTTTTTCGATCTTTGCGCCTTCAATAGCAAAAGAAAACAGCAAAATGTCACAGCAGAGCGATTTATTCAAGAACCTCACCGCCCATTGCAAGGAATACGGATTCATTTTTCAATCCAGCGAAATATATGATGGTCTAAGCGCTGTATATGATTATGGCCCGTATGGTGTAGAACTGAAAAACAACATCAAGGACTATTGGTGGCGCAGCATGGTGCAAATGCACGACAACATCGTAGGGTTGGATGCCGCTATTTTCATGCACCCCAAAACTTGGAAGGCATCCGGCCACGTGGACGCCTTCAACGATCCGCTGATTGACAACAAGGACAGCAAAAAGCGCTATCGCGCCGATGTGTTGGTGGAAGAATACCTCGATAAGATCGAGGATAAGATCAACAAAGAAGTTGAAAAAGCCCAAAAACGCTTTGGCGACGATTTCAACGAAGAGCTCTATCGCCAGACCAATCCCCGCGTAGCAGGCTATCTGGAAAAATTCAACGAAGTAAAAAGCCGGCTCGCTACCGCCATGTCAAAAGGTGATATGCCCGGCATGAAGGCACTCATAGAGGAGTTGGAAATAGCTGACCCCGATACGGGCTCCCGCAACTGGACAGATGTTCGTCAGTTCAACCTGATGTTTTCTACCCAGTTGGGCAACATCGCAGGTGAAGAAGGCAAATTGTACCTGCGTCCGGAGACCGCTCAGGGTATTTTCGTCAACTTCCTGAATGTTCAAAAATCAACCCGCCAGAAAATTCCATTTGGTATCGCTCAAATCGGGAAGGCTTTCCGAAATGAGATTGTAGCGCGGCAATTCATTTTCCGCATGCGCGAATTCGAGCAAATGGAAATGCAGTTTTTCCTGCGCCCGGGCGAGGAAATGAAATGGTACGAATATTGGAAGGAAAAACGCATGAACTGGCACCTTGCATTAGGTACACCCAAGGAAAAGCTGCGTTTTCACGACCACGAGAACCTGGCGCACTACGCCAACGCCGCAGTGGATATTCAGTTTCAGTTTCCTTTTGGTTTCAAAGAACTGGAGGGCATCCACAGCCGCACCAATTTTGACCTGGGCAGCCATCAGGAGCTTTCCGGCAAAAAATTGCAGTATTTCGATTCGGAATTGCAGGAAAATTATGTGCCTTACGTAGTAGAAACCTCCATCGGCTGCGACCGCATGTTCCTAGCTACCTTGAGCAATGCCTTGAAGACAGAGGAAGTACCTGGCGGAGAAGGTGCTCGCGATGTCCTAAAGCTTCATCCAGCACTGGCACCTATCAAATGTGCTGTATTGCCGCTTAAGCGCAACGAAGAACGCCTGGTCAATATGGCTCAATCTGTTTTCAAAGAGTTGAGCTACTCCTTCCAGTGTCAGTACGATGATACAGGTAGTATCGGAAAATTATACCGCCGCCAGGATGCTATTGGCACGCCTTTCTGCGTGACCATTGACTTTGAATCGCTCGATGATAATACGGTAACCTTGCGCGACCGCGATACCCTACAGCAAGAACGAGTACCTGTGCAAGCCCTGGAAGACATCGTCCGCAAACGGGTAGATATGCGGCAGTTGCTCTAATATTTTCCGTTTTTTGACAATTCTTGTGATTTTAAGAAAAAGACGGATTGCACGAGAAGGCAGTTGTTGCTAAAACAACTGCCTTCTTTCATAATGCCCGTAAAATGGGTCTTCTTCCAGGATAAGTTGCGGAATCTGTGTTTTTTTGTATAGATTCCGCAACTTATGTGTGTATAAGTTGCGGAATCTGCTTATTTTTGCATAGATTCCGCAACTTATTTTAGTAACGTAGAAAAATTAGCTTCCCAAATTTGTCCTTAACCTAGCGGGCTAAACGGCTCATTTTAAGTATGTCCGCTAGGGCTGTCGGCTCTAGGGTATGGACTTTGATAAATTGGAAAGTAATTTTTTGCACACTACTTCATATGATAGGCAGACAAAAAGAACTAGAAATACTCCGCAAAGCGGTTGATTCTGATAAACCCGAGCTTATAGCTGTAATTGGTAGAAGACGGGTGGGTAAAACCTTTTTAGTCCGATCATTTTTCGGCGATCAAATTGATTTTGAGTTGGTTGGTCTAAAAGCGGGTACTAGGGAACAGCAGCTTAGGAATTTCACTTATAGCCTCAAAGAAGCCCAGAAAGTACGTGGCCCGATAGAAAGCTATCCTGTGGACTGGCTGGATGCATTCCATCAGTTGAAAGAATACTTAGATTCACTAGGGGATACAGGTCGGAAAAGGGTCATTTTTATAGATGAGCTACCTTGGGTGGCCACAGCAAAATCAGATTTCCTAACAGGATTTGGGTATTTTTGGAACAGCTATGCCTCTCGTCAAAAAATTGTAGTGGTCATTTGCGGGTCTGCTACGGCGTGGATGATTAAAAAAATTGTCAACAACAGAGGTGGTCTGCACAATCGGGTTACTCGAAAAATATGGTTACAACCTTTCTCGCTTTCTGAAACAGAAGCCTATTTCAAATCCAGAAATATTTCTTTTACTCGTTATCAATTACTACAGATGTACATGGCAATGGGGGGAATTCCGCATTACCTCGACCAAGTAGAAGGAGGCAAAACGGCTATTCAGAATATTGACGATACCTGCTTTCATCCGCAAGGTTTCTTACGAACAGAGTTTTCAAACTTGTACAGTTCCTTGTTCAACCGCCCAGAAAGGTATGAAGCCATTATTGGCGCTTTGGCCTCTAGCTGGAAAGGACTGAATCGACGCGAAATTTTAGAAAACAGTGGGTTAAAGGATGGCGGAGGAATTAGCACCATTCTGGCAGAATTGGAACAATCCGGCTTCATTACCTCGTATGTCCCTTTTGAAAAGAAAAAAAAAGATGCACTGTACCGACTAACTGATAATTACTCGCTTTTTTACCTGAAGTTCATCAAAGATTTACCTGCTAATGTTGCCGATAATTGGCAAAGCCTTAGCCAAACACAATCCTGGAAATCCTGGAGCGGGTATGCCTTTGAAAACATCTGCCTGCAACATATTGACCAGATAAAAGCAAAGCTTGGTATATCCGGGGTACATACACGCCAATTTAGTTTCTGGATGAAATCAACAGATGGTACTCCAGGCCTTCAAATTGACTTGCTCATAGACCGGATGGACGATGCCATTTCTATTTGCGAAATAAAATATTTAAACGACCAAATGAGTATAACGAAAGCCCTCGCCGAACAGCTTCAAAGCAAACGCGATCTTTTCCAGCGGTACTCCAAAACTCGAAAGCATCTTTTTCTCACCCTTATTACCACATACGGTATCGCCCCCAACCAACACAGCTTGGGGCTGATTGACCAAGTGATTGTGATGGATGATTTGTTTTAAGGTATGTTTTATCCCTTTTTTCTATATTTGCCAACAACGAAAAAGTCATCTACTTATGAAAAACATCAAAGGCCCAGCCATATTCCTGGCTCAGTTTATGGGCGATACCGCCCCTTTCAATGCATTGGATTCCATCTGCCAGTATATGGCCGATTTGGGTTATTTAGGTATCCAGATACCTACCTGGGACAGCCGCTTGATTGATTTGCAAAAAGCAGCCGAGAGCAAAACTTACTGCGACGAGCTAAAAGGAAAAATCGCGGCGCATGGCCTGGCCATCACCGAATTATCCACCCACCTGCAAGGCCAATTGGTAGCTGTACACCCTGCTTACGACATGATGTTCAACGCCTTTGCCCCCGCCGAAGTACACGGCAACCCCAACGCCCGCACCGAATGGGCGGTGCAGCAACTGCTTTGGGCCGCCAAAGCCAGCCAAAATCTGGGTCTGCCTTCCCATGTTACCTTTTCCGGGGCCTTGGCCTGGCCATTTATGTACCCTTGGCCGCAGCGCCCTGCGGGTTTGGTGGAAACCGCGTATAGCGAGTTGGGCAAAAGGTGGCTGCCCATCCTGAATGCTTTCGACGAAGCAGGCGTGGATGTGTGCTACGAACTGCATCCTGGCGAAGACCTACACGACGGCATTTCTTTCGAGCGCTTTGTCGAAGAAGTGGGCGGCCACGCCCGCGCCTGCATCAATTACGATCCCAGCCATTTTGTACTTCAGTGCCTGGATTACCTGGCCTTCATCGACCTATACCACGATCGCATTAAAGCCTTCCATGTGAAAGATGCCGAATTCAACCCCACTGGTAAGCAAGGCGTTTACGGCGGCTTTCAGTCCTGGATCGATCGCGCCGGGCGTTTCCGTTCCCTGGGCGATGGCGATGTAAACTTCATCGGCATATTCAGCAAGCTGGCTCAGTACGACTACGAAGGCTGGGCTGTACTGGAATGGGAGTGCTGCATCAAAAGCCCGGAACAGGGCGCTAGAGAAGGCGCGCCTTTCATCGCCGACCACCTCATCCAGGTAACGGAAAAAGCATTCGACGATTTTGCGGGAAGCGGCGCCGATGAAGCAGCCAATCGCAAGATATTGGGCTTTGGGTAATAATTTTTGGTTTTCAGACAATTCTAGCGCTTTGAAACAATGCCTTGCTTAAACCAGGTTTTAAGATAAACAAACATGCTTTAAGTACGGCAGGCTTATTTCTTTCCGACCAAGTCGGACTCGCAAAAATGGTTAGAGAACGTAATTTTACATAATGAAATTCTAGAGGTTTTGTATAAGCGGACATATTACACGTATGCTCATCCAGAATGAAATTTTGAGTACAAGAAAACCTGCAAAAGATGAATATGGTAAAATTTTTACAAGCAGGCTCAAATTCATTAAGATTTAATGCTTGTAAGTCAAAAACAATGTCCAAATCGAATTTTGATAATAGAACCTTAGCATATATTTTTCTAATTGCTGTTTGGGTGCCCCCGCTGTTCCTGCACCTGGATTCGCATGCTTTGCAGATATACGATGAAGCGCGGCGGGGAGTGAATGCAATGGAAATGTACCTACACGGTTTTGGGCTGGTGAGCAGGTATGAAGGCCAAGCCGATATGTGGGGAACCAAGCCGCCGCTTTTGATATGGATACAAACCGGGTTGATGCACCTATTGGGAACGGGCGTACTGGCGCTGCGGCTTCCTTCGGCCTTAGCCGGCTTTTTTACGGCCTTGTGCCTGGTGCTTTTTTCCAAAAAAATCATCGGTAATTACCTTCTTGGGGTGATTGCCTCTATCCTATTTGTGACATCGCAGGGCGTACTTCAGCCCGCACACTCCCTGCGAACAGGCGATTTTGATGCCCTGCTCCTTTTTTTTATATTCAGCTATGTGTGCAGTTATTTTCTGTTTTTGCAAAGCAAAAGCAAAAAATGGCTCTACCTCAGCGCTTTGGGTATCTTTCTGGCCGTCATGACCAAAGGCGTAGCGGGGCTCTTGATGTTGCCGGGGCTTGCCTGTTATACTTTGTTGTCGAAAAACGGGAAGGCCGTCCTGCTATCTCGGCATTTTTATGTTAGCGCTTTGTGGTGCATAGGTGGGATCATCCTTTTTTACTGGCTGCGCGAACAATACAATCCGGGGTACCTAAAGGCTGTTTGGGAAAACGAACTGGGCGGCCGATTTACGCAAACGCTGGAAGGCAATAAAGGTGATTTTGGCTTTTACTGGAGTTGGTTATTGGGGAGTCGCTTTGGCATTTACTTTGTTTTGGCAATTGTAGGGATACTGCATGGGGCTATGCGTTTATTCAAAAAAACGGAAACCGAAGGCATCGGACTGGCGATCCATCACTACTTCTCGATCAACGCCCTCTTGTATCTATTGGTTATTTCCTGCTCTGCCACCAAGTTGCCCTGGTACGATCTACCCGTTTATCCGATGCTGGCCTGGCTGGCCGCTTCTGGCTTATTGCGCTTGAGCCGCCTATTGCCCCAAGAGAAATGGGGGCTTCCCGCTGGGAGCAGAACGGTACTTGTCGTCTTATTTTTGGCCGGGGTTTATGTACAGGCACTTGTTTATTGCTTCAAGCCCATCGCGTCCAAATTCAGCGGCGTCGAAGCTTATGGGTATTATATTCCCGAAGTCGCGAGGGAGCACCAGGTTTTCAATATCAGCGCGTTGTATTACCGACCAGATGCCCGCTTTTACTCCATGCATTACAACAGTCGAGGCTATGAGGTTTGGCCGATTGATCCCAATTCGACCCTCTCCGTTGGTACGAAAGTGCTTATTTGCACCGATTACGAAAAGCAAAAAATAGCAGTAAAGCATACCTGGGCGGTCTTAGATCAAAAGGGCGATTGCTTATTGGTGGAAATTAAATAACGACATGTCGCGCTATTATTCGATATTTGCCCTACCCCCAATCAAATGTGTGCTATCTTCATTAAAAACGCCGGAGGATAACTCCACCATGACAAAATATATTTTTCCCGTGTTTACCTTTCGATTTTTGCTGCCCATTTTGATAGTTGGAAGTCTGGCTCTCTCCACGCTTACCGCCCAAACACCCGTACAAACCATTCGCGGCCGGGTATTGGATGCCGATACCCAGGAAGGGTTGGCGGGCTGCACCGTATATATCAATGCCATAGACCGGGGTACGTTCAGCGATTCGCTCGGCTATTTTCGATTAGAGACCATCCCGATAGGCCGCTATGAGGTTCAATTTAGTTATCTCGGCTACGAAGTCCTCAATTTGGCGGAAGTTTTGGTGGAGTCGGGAAAAGAAAGTGTCCTACAAGTAGAATTGGTTCGCAACGCCACGCAATTAGAAACCGTCGAAATCAGCAGCGGCAAAACGACGCCCATTGGGAGTCTGCCGATGCGGGTAAAATCCATCACAGTGGAAGCCACCCAGCGCTATCCGGCCACTTTTTACGATCCGGCGCGCTTGGCAACGGCGCTACCCGGCGTAGCAAATGCCGACGACCAAGCCAACGGGCTAGTCATTAGAGGCCTGCCGCCCAGCATGCTAAGCTGGTATTTGGAAGGGGTGGAAATACTAAACCCCAACCATACGGCCAATGCCGGCACTCGATCCGACCGGATTACGCCCAACAGTGGGGGCGTGAATAGCCTCAGTAGCCAACTATTGGCCACCTCCTACTTGCACAACGGCGCTTTTTCTACCGAATATGGCAACGCCATTAGCGGGGTGATGGACATGCGTTTGCGTGCAGGCAATAACGAAAAAACAGAATACACGCTCCAGGCCGGCCTGATTGGCCTTGATGTGGCCGCAGAAGGCCCCATCAGCCGGAAAAAAGGTTCTTCTTTTCTGGTCAATTACCGCTATTCTACCGTGGGGCTGCTCACCTCGTTGGGGGTAGATTTTGGGGAGGAGACCATCAATTTTCAGGATATTTCAGCCAATGTGGTTTTTCCAGGCAAAAGGAGCCGGCTTTCTTTATTTGTATTGGGAGGCAACAGCAAAAACGAATTTACGGGATCAGAAGATCCCAGCCTTTGGGAAAACGCCAAGGACGCTTCCGAGGTTAATTTCTATTCCCGCTTGGGTGTAGCTGGCATGAATTATCAGCGGCAAGTGGGCACAGGTGGTCGTTTTGCCGTTAAGGCAGCCTATTCGATGGTGGACTATGAGCGTTACGAAAGGCAATACGACATACAAGCCGAAAGCAATGACAAAACCCAAATTGGGCTGTTTTCTACCCAGGTGTCGTATGCCCAATTGCTCGGTAAAAGCACCAAACTAACGGCGGGGTTGAACTACAATCAGTGGTCGCCCGAACATTTTTGGGATTATAGGGATGCCCTGGACTCTGCGGTTTCCAATATTAATTATGAGCTTTCGCTGCTGACGCCCTTTGTGGGCTTTAGGCAACAACTGGCTAAGGCTTGGTTGTTGCAGGGCGGGCTGAGAGCTGTTTTTTACGATAGTGTTTTTGAAGACACCTATTGGCTAGAACCTCGACTGGAACTAAGCTTTACCCCCTCCACACAAGACCATGTTTCTTTGGCTTACGGGCTAAGCGGGCAAATCCAGAATATCTATTACCACCAAGCATTGCCGCGCAACACGCCCCCTAACAAGGCCAATCAATTGGTACTGGGTTACGAGCGCCAGTTCCCGTACCATACCAGCTTGAGCGTAGAGGTATTTTATTATTGGTTGTTTGATGTTGCTTCCTATTTAGACCTGAATCAGGGTATCCTATCCGTTCTGAATGACCTTCAGCCGGAGGCCATTCGAAGTTCACTTACACCTGATGTCTTCTTTTATAAATTTAATAATACCAGCCTGAGCGAAATTAAAAACTACGGCCTGGACATCAGCTACAAACGATTGATGAACGACGGCTTTTTTTACACCCTCAATGCGAGCATTTTTGATGTACAATACCGATTTGAGCAAAGTCTTAGCGCTCGATACGATGCCCGATTTGTAAGCAGTGCGGTTGCAGGCAAAGAATGGCTCAAAACCAAATCGGAAGACAAAACAACCGGTTGGGGCTTTAATCTGAGTGCCTACTACCGGGGCGGTTTTCGGGAACTAACTTTTATCGGTTTAACGGACAATCAACCTATTTACGAAACGCCTGTTTTTAATGAGGTTTTGCCCAATTTTTTCCGCCTGGACATGCGCCTTTACAGAAAATGGAACCGCAAGCAATACAATACCTCTTTAGCCCTGGATATTCAAAACCTGAGTAATTATCAAAATGTCGCCTACACCTATTACGACCGCATCAAAGGCGAGGTTGTAGAGCGCTATCAATTGAGCCTGATTCCTATTTTAACTTATAGGGTTTCATTGTAGAGGCAGCAAAATAGAGCTTTCATACGATTATCATAATAGGATGACACTGTTTTGCAGTGCGCTACAACTTCCTGCTCAAAACCTTTCTTATGAATAATTGGCAAACCCTATCTATTCTGATGCTGCTCGTCTCAATCTTTTTGACTTGCGAACGCCCCCTAGCTGAAATTCCCGATGAAACAGTAGGGATGGCTCCCGTCTATTACGAAGGTGACTGGCAGACCATCCAGGTCTTGGGGGCACAACCCATCAGCAGATTGCATAAAATATACTACAAAGACGGCTACATCTTTGCCGGGGAGACCAGCAAGGGCATACATATCATCGACAACCAGGATCCGACCAATCCGCAGAAAATTAAATTCATTCAGATCATTGGCAATTCGGACATAGCTATCAAGGGCTCATTGCTATACGCCAATAACCTGAATGATTTGGTGGTTTTAGACATCAGCGATTTGGAGCATATCTCGGTACGACATCGTTTGGAAAATGCCTTCCCGCAAGGCACATTAATTACACCGCCAAATTACAACGGATTTTTCGAATGCCCTGATCCCGCTATGGGACAGATACAAGGCTGGGTCGAACAAACGATTCAAAAGCCCCAGTGCTGGCAGTAATATTTACCCTTCTTTTTCACACCTTTTTAAAAAGAGAACAGTCATGTCGAAATATAGCCTTTTCCTGATCACTTTGCTCACTTTTTTTGCAGTAGCTTGCGAAGAAAGTGCTGCTGATATTGCCTTGGCAACACCCGGTCAATCCTCTTCTACTGGCACAGGTGGTTCCTTGGCCAGATTTACCATCAAGGGTGATTTCCTTTACACGGTTGATGCCCAAAATTTAAATGTTTTCAACATCAGCAGCCCAGATGAAACTATTCCGGTTGCTACCGTTCAAGCAGGCTTTGGGGTAGAAACCATTTACCCCTTAGAAAACTTTTTGTATTTGGGTACCCAAAACGGTATGTTGATCTTTCAGGTCGGAGCAGACGGCATTCCCGCTCTCATTGGGAACTACAACCATATCACCAGTTGCGATCCGGTGGTATCAGACGGCCATTTTGCCTATGTGACGCTGCGGGTATCCGAATGCCAAGAAGCCGCTTTTGGTGCCGCCAATACACTGGATGTACTCGATGTGAGCGATCCGACACAACCAAATCTTTTGTCTAGCTACCCAATGGATAGTCCATACGGCTTGGGGTTGGATGAGAACATATTATTTGTCTGCGAAGGGGAGCGTGGCTTTAAAGTGATGGAGGTCAGTGATCCGCAAAACATCGTTTTGCTTCAGCAAATAACATCGGTCAATGCCATTGACGTGATCACACTCGACGGCCTGTTGCTGGTCATTGGCCCTGATGCTGTGGTGGAATATGACTATTCGGATATCCATAACATTCAGAAGCTTTCAGAAATAGCCATCGGCGAATGAGGATTTCGTTGTTAGTCCTGATGATCTGTTTTTGCTGGCTGGAGATGGGTTTAAAAGCACAGGAAAATACGTGGCAGCTTCAACGAACGAATGTAAAAGCCAGTATGACGAATCGGTTTGACTTTATCCTACCTGTTGCTTCACTGGCTTTCGAGCACCGTTTGTCCGAAAAATACAGCCTGAATTTGGAAATAGGATTGCCCGTTCACTCCATTTGGAACGAATATCCTATTTTTGACAAACTATCCGGATTTAGCATACGCACAGGGCATCGGTTTCACATTTTCCGAACGATAAAACAAAAGAGCCAGAGCTTTTTTGAAGTGATGGGCACTTATCAACATGCCGATGCGGTCATTGCTGGTGATTTTCACTTATCCACTGCGGCTGGTGATTCTTATTTTCAACGGCTATATTATGATGCCACGCTCCATCTTTATCGGGGCTCGATGATGGTGGTTCTGCAACAGACAATTATCGATCCAGTATTTATTGAATTGGGGATAGGACTTAAGCTCACCTATCGGGCTTACCGCTTTGATTTTCCAGATGGTGCCGTTTTTGAAAGCAACGGCAGCACTCTTTGGAGTCCACTGGGCTTCAGCGAGCGAAATGAAGCCTTTTTTCCGGGCTATGGGCTGTATTTGAACTTGGGGTGTCGCTTGTAGGGAAAGGTTATTTTACTTTTGCAAAATCGCGAGAGTTTGCACGATGTATGATATGCCCTTTCGCATCATAATTGCTTAAAAATGTATGCGATATTTTCGCGGACTTGTTGGGATTCCATTTGAACTCGAAAGCAGAAAGAGCTTGTCCTGCTTGCTCAACATAGTCAATTTCCTGCTGTTGATTGGTTCTTAAAAGCCAAAATGTAACCACTACAACAAGAATTGGTGACGCCCTGATTCAAAGTTTGTTTTGCGACCAACCAAGTGGTATTTTTGAGCCAAAGCAAGTCAATCAAGTGGCACGGCAAAATAAATAACACAATGTCATCAAAGCAGTTTGGAGGAAAGATTACCAAAAAATGGAAAGCGGCCTATGAGGTTTCTGAGCATTGGAAAAATGGGAAGTTTCAAAATCTAATGGATACTACATTAGGGGTAAATTTCTGGAATATCCCAAAAATGCTGTATCGTCAACTTTGCGCCAGCAAAGCATCTTATCCGAAACAAAACTTGCCTATAAAATCGTTAGACTTAAATGCTTTTTTAAAAGAGGATACTGAACCCAAATTTGTATGGTATGGGCATTCAGTACTTTTAATGAGGCTACAAGGCAAATCCATTCTTATCGACCCTATGTTCGGCGATGACTGTTCGCCCATTGGCCCTAAAAGAACCAAACGCTTTTCTGCAAATTCTTTGGAATGTATTAATCATTTGCCCGAAATTGATTTGGTGTTAATTACACACGACCATTATGATCACTTGGATTACGATAGTATGCTAAAGCTGAAAAACAAGGTAAAAAATTATTTTGTGGCTTTGGGTGCAAAACGTCATTTGGTAAGTTGGGGAATTGAATCTGACAAGATTGCAGAGTTTGATTGGTGGGATGCTAAGATATTTGAAAATATACAAATCACTTTTACTCCTACACGCCATTTTTCGGGCAGAGGTTTATCATCAATGGCCAAATGTCTATGGGGTGGCTGGGCTTTAAAAACCGAAAACTTTAATGTATGGTTTAGTGGAGACAGTGGCTATGGGCCTCATTTCAAAGAAATTGGCAATGTATTAGGCCCTTTTGATATTGGATTTATGGAATGTGGTCAATATTGCGAAGATTGGCCCGATATACATATGTTTCCAAATGAAAGCGTACAAGCTGCAACGGATGCAGGCGTCAAAAATGCTGTACCTGTTCATTGGGGAGGGTTTAATTTATCTTATCAACACGATTGGTTTGAGCCACCTGAAGCGTTCATGAAATTTGCACAAAAAAAGAATCTTGATGTTTTAACCCCGCAATTGGGTCAGGTATTTAGCATAAATTTACCAACCGAAGAATGGTGGAAAAACCTAGAATCTAACCTATGATTGTTTCAAAAAGTATAAGTTTTGGCAGTTTAATTAAATGGACAGGACACCATATTGTATGGTTGTTAGCCTTATCGGGTACTATAACTGCTCTGTATCATTTTAACGTCATTGCTTTCAGTATCCCTTGGCTACCTGTTTCGGTCATTGGTACAGCCGTAGCATTTTATGTAGGGTTTAAAAACAACCAAGCCTACGATAGAATGTGGGAAGCGCGCAAAATTTGGGGCGGAATAGTCAACGATAGCCGAACATGGGGCATGATGGTAGATGGTTATGTGACCAACCAATTTCGGGCGAACAAGGCCAGTGAACGTGAAATCCAACAAGTTAAAAAACGCTTGATTTATCGACATATCGCATGGTTGTATGCACACAGGAGTCAGTTGTTGGTAGCTACGCCGTGGGAGCACATCAGCCAGGGCGGACACACTGCGAGGACCGCAAAATATTACCAAGAAAAATTTGGGGTCGGTTTATTAGACGATGAGATTACCAGGGCAGAACTAAAGTCATTCCTACCAGAAAATGAATACGATCGGTTAGTTGGCCATGTAAATACAGCTGCCCAAATCATCAACGAGCAATCCAGAGATTTAACCCTGCTAAGAGCGCAAGACCTGCTTGATGACTTTCGCCAAACACAAATGGTGGATGTACTCAGGAGTTTTTATGAACTGCAAGGCAAGAATGAACGAATCAAGAAATTTCCTCTGCCTCGGCAGTATGCCAACATGAGCCGATATTTTGTGGGCATATTCATCATGCTTTTACCTTTTAGTATGATACCCGAACTAGTGAAACTAGGAGATTGGGGCTTATGGCTTGCCATACTAATTACGGCATTGATAGGTTGGGTGTATGTCATGATGGAAGTAGTAGGCGACTATTCCGAAAATCCTTTTCAAGGAATGGCAAACGATATTCCCATGATGTCGCTATGCCGCGTAATAGAAATCGACTTGAGAGAAATGCTTGGAGAAACCAACTTGCCACCAAGTATAGAGGCTAAGAATGGGGTGTTGATGTAAATTGGAGCAGCAGCATGTAATCAACGCACAAAAAAATGCACTCAGCCACTCAGCCCATTCATCAACCAAGGCTTGCAAGAGTTTTTTTTTCTCACCCACACGAGGGAACGCGTAATCGGGCAATTGATGCATCCATAATCAAGCCCTTCATTGAAAGTCTATACAGAAACAGCATATGACACGTTTCATTCAGACAATAGGGCAGTTGGTAATAGGTGACTTAGCGAAAGTGGCGGGTCAGTGCTTCATGGTACATTTGTGCAAGCTCTAAACCGTTTTGCGCAAGCCACTGTTCGCTTTAAGTACATTCCTTTTGATGCCGGTCAAGTATCTTTAAATCCAAATTTTTCATACAAAAAGGAGGCATCTCCATCGGCAATTCAGCTGATATAGTAGGATTTTTGGAAGGCATTCAAGGTATCTAAAACTCTGTAAATCCATTTAGAAAATCCTCCATATCGCCTTGATAATCATCAAATAACCCCTCTCCTGTATAGGTCAGTAATTGAATAGATCCTTTTGAGCTAGAATAATAATACCCAAAATAAGTAAACCTCATTCCCTGAATAGTACCCGCCATTTGCATCATCAAAACCTTAATTCCATTTACAATTCTGTATTCCTTTTTAGTGATTTTAATATCCGGTGAAACACCTCTTGCGTTTTCCAATGCAATCTCTTGTAAGGTTTCAAGGGGAATTTGTATTTTTTCTGTAATCAACATTCCATACAAATCTTCACCCTTCTTTTGAAATTCAAATTCTGCTGCTGAATTATTTGTTGATTTAGTAAAACTCCATGATCTTGGGTTGATCCAAACCCCAATATTTAGTTTTTCACTTTTTACCAGAAAAGTAGATTTATCTTCTTTCGTAAAGTTCGTTTCATTCAGGCTGATCTCAAATTCTTCTGTAATGTCAGCATTCACATATTCCCATGTACCATCTTGAAAAAGGATTACTTCATCACCTGTCTCTGTTACTGCCTTGATTTGCGCATGAATCATTTGATTTGCAATACAGCAAAGCCCAATCAAAAATAATTGTTTTGAGAATGTCATTTTGATTTTCGTTTTTGTTATTATATGTTAATAATCAAACAATTAATAATAATTCAACCCAGAATCAAAAACGAAGCTAAGCTTTAGCCCCGCACACACCAAGGTGTGGTAAACCAGAAACCAGAGACTTGAAACTAGGAACCCTCAACGCGCCTACCACCCACCGCCAGCACCGCCACCGCCTGTAAGGCCACCGCCAAAACCCCCGAAGCCGCCGCCGCCAAAGCCACCCCAGCCATCAAAACCGCCGCCGCCACTACCACCGCCACCGCGGCTGGGCCAGCTACCCGGACCGGGGAAAAATATCCAACCGCCGCCGCGCCCCCGGCGATAACGCCGATCCATATCATAACGACCTCCCCTATAGTAACCGCCGTCGTCGTCGTCGTCATCGTCGCCGCCTCCCATACGAGAAAACAGGATAATCAACACAACGATCACCAAAACGATCAGTAAAAAAGGAATGCCGCCTTCTGCATCGCGGGGCTGGGCATCTTCATTGGTGTATTCCCCCTGGCCGTAATCCATAATAGCCTGGGTGCCTTCGTCCAAGCCTTGATAAAAACGGGCGGAGCGAAAATTGGGAGAAATGATGTTGTCGATGATTCTTTTGGCGATGGCATCGGGCAGGAAGCCTTCTGATCCATAACCAGTAACGATGCGGATTTTGCGCTCTTGTTGGGCTACATAGAGCAGCACGCCATTGCTGTTGGCCTCGCTGCCGCCTATTTTCCAGGCTTCAAATATCTTCAAAGCGCATTCAAAATCGTCGTCTCCATTCAGGGTAGTTTGGGTAACGATGGCGATTTGGGTAGATGTCTCTTGGGCGTAAGCGCTGAGCTTTCGGCCCAATTGAACCACCTCCTGCCGACTGAGCATACCTGCATAATCATTGACTAGGAAATTGGTAGGAGGCGGCACTTCGCACTGCGCCCATAGCGTACCTTGCAAGCCCAGCAGGCTAATGAGGAATGGCCATAAAAAACGGAAAGCAGCCCACCGTTTAATTATAAGAAATCTCGTCGGATAATTCATTTTTATCGTCTTCCTCATAAGGGAAGTATTGTTTTAATTTTTCGCCAACTTTTTCAATGGCCTGGCAAATACCTTCTGTAAAATCACCTTGCTGAAAAAACGACTGCATGAGGTCGCGTTCCTCCTGCCAAAAAGCGTCGCCCACCAATTCGTGAATCCCCTGATCGCCGATGATGGCAAATGCTTTGCGATCGGGTGCCAGGAAAATCAGCACACCGTTGCGCGCTTTGGTGCGGTGCATCCCCAGTTTTTTGAAAACGCGCCTTGCTTCCTGCAAAATTTCGCCCTTGCAATTGTCTTCCAAATGGACGCGGATCTCGCCCGATGTTTTCAGTTCTGCCTCGCGGATGGCGAATATCATGCGTTCTTCTTCTTCCCGCTGGAAAAATTTGATCATAAGATGCGGTTGTTAACTCCTTTGCCGAAGGTTCAATTTGTTGAGGAAGCCTCGAAGCAAAGCAAACACAAGACTCCCTCAACAAATAACACGAGCGGCTACCCTATTTACTAAAATCAACGTTGGGCGCATCCTCGGCGCCTTCGGCGGCTTCAAATTGGGCTTTTTGGCTGAAGCCAAACATGCCTGCAAAAAGACTGCCTGGGAAATAGCGCACTTTTTTGTTATAGGCTGTTACAGAATCGTTGTAGCGGTTGCGCGCTACCTTGATCCGGTTTTCAGTGCCTTCCAACTGTGCTTGCAATTCCTTGAAATTCTCGTTGGCTTTCAATTGCGGATAGTTTTCAGAAATGAGCAGCAAACGCCCCAATGACTGGGACAATCCGGCCTGAGCTTCTTGAAAACTCTTCAATTGTTCGGGCGTGATATTGCTAGGATCAATGTTGACACTGGTAGCTCTGGATCGGGCACTGACCACTTCTGCTAAAGTGCTTTGCTCAAAATCAGCTACGCCTTTAACGGTATTGACCAGGTTAGGGATGAGGTCGGCGCGGCGTTGGTATTCGCTTTGTACTTTACTCCAGGCATTTTCAACATCTTCTTCCATGCTGACGAATCCGTTGTAGCTGTTGCAGCCACTCATAAACAGAATCAAGCCCAGGGCAATAAGAATAATCGGTAAAACCAGCGATTTCATGTATTTTTTTGGTTTTGTTTTGAATGAGAAATAGTAAACTTATGACGGTTGTGGGCCGGAAAGGTCATCACTTTCGGCCTTTTTCTTAGATAAAAACAATTCGAGCAACTTTTCGGCTCCCTGAAAAGAGGAAATTTGACCACTCAATACCTCCTTTTCGATGAATGACAGTTTTTCCCGGACAGATGGATGTTGAAAAAAATCCGCCCGCAACCGATCGTTGATGGTTTCGTACAACCAATACCGGGCCTGCAGTTTTCGATTGCTGTCAAAATAAGCATTTTTTTGGGTAAACGCGATAAATTCAAACAGGGTTTCCAAAATTTCGGGCAATCCCGTGCCACTAATGGCCGAGCAAGTCAGTACCTGCGGTATCCATTGGCTGTCTTTGGGAGGAAAAAGGTGCAAGGCATTTTTATAAGCGGCGCGCGCTTGTTTGGCCAATAGTACCCGATCACCATCGGCTTTGTTCACGACAATCAAGTCGGCCATTTCTACGATGCCCCGCTTGATACCCTGTAATTCATCGCCTGCTCCGGGGAGCAAAAGCAATAGGAAAAAATCGGATAAGGCATGAACGGCCACTTCTGATTGGCCAACTCCAACCGTTTCTATCAGGATCGTATCGTATCCTGCCGCTTCGCACAAAATGATGCTTTCCCGGGTTTTACGGGCCACCCCACCTAAAGTGTCTCCTGCGGGGGAAGGGCGGATGTAAGCGTCCTCCTGGCGAGACAATTGCTCCATGCGGGTTTTATCGCCCAAAATGCTGCCTTTGCTCAATTGGCTGGAAGGGTCAATGGCCAATACTGCCACTTTTCGACCTTGTTTGATCAGTGCTAGCCCCAAGGCTTCAATAAAGGTACTTTTTCCAACGCCCGGTGTACCGGTGATGCCGATGCGTACAGAAGCACCACTGTGGGGCAAGCAGGCTTCCACCAATTCCTGTGCTTGTTGGGTATGGTTGCGTTGGGTGCTTTCCACTAATGTAATGGCCTTGCTGAGGTAGATTTTATTGCCCGATATAAGGCCTTCTATGATCGTAGCAGTACTCAAGTCTGGCCTTATCTTGGTCTTTAAATGCGGGTTGATAGCCGCAGGGGCTGCTACTCCTTGGCGTACATTCAAACTCCGTTCATCCTCTTTTTTAGCCATAAATCGACCAATAACGCTTTGGTAAGAGCTGTTAAAGTTTTTACCAAAATCATATTATTTTTTTAACAATATGTAATAGACTCTGATTTTCAACGTTTTGCGCTCGTTGACAAAATTAACAAATTCTGTTCTGATTACTGCTTTTGGGTTAAAATTTCCTAATTCGCCCTGTCGGCGATCGCACCCTATTGACCGATAAAATCTTTTTCCCCTTCTTTGCATCAATCAAATTAAGTAGTGTGCAAAAAATGACTTCCCGATTTATCAAAGTCCTTACCCTAGCGGACACACTTAAAATGAACCGTTTAGCCCGCTAGGGTAAGGACAAATCGGGAACTTAATTTTTCTGCGTTACTAAGTGAAACAATCTACATCAATTCCCTATTAAACCCTAACTTTTGAAAACAGGCCTGTTTGGAACTTACTTAGCGCTAAACAGGCACCTTTGAGAATCCTGTTTTTTATATATGTATTTGGCAATCTGTTAACTTTCAAAAACCCCTTACTATGTTTCAATGGTGCGCTCTCTTTTTTCTTTTTCCTTTCGCTATCATGGGGCAAAATAGCTTACTAGTAGGCGAAACAGACATCAATCAATTAGAAGCAGTACGGATTATTGACGTGGATGTTCGTTGGCATGCCGGATTTTTCTATGCCAAAGTGGACTACGGCCAGGAAAACTGCCGCATCCCTTATAATCGCTGTAAGATCAATACACCTGATGGCGCAGTGATGGAATTCGCATCCACCGTAGCCGTGATCAACTACCTAGAAGCCCGGGGCTGGCGACTCGACTTTGTTTATCAGCGGGGCGATTGTGAAGATCAAGAAGAACGATTTTTATTCAGGAAAAACTGACTTTATTCTTATACCAACTACGCGCTCTCTTTGGACTTTGAATTGGCAATTTCATCAAGACCACCGCTCATTTTTTACAGCAATCATTTATTCAAGTAATTACCGGACGCTCTCTAGCTGTAAAGATGGCGGTGGTTTTTTATTGCCCTTTGAAAACTGGCGTTCTTTTCTCCAAAAAAGCCTGTACCCCTTCCTGATAATCTGCTGTCTGTCCTGCCGCTGTTTGCAAACGATCTTCCAAGTCCAGTTGTTCTTCCAGCTTATTGGACATCGAGCTGTTTAGTGCCTGTTTGATGTAAGCTAAGGCTTTAGTCGGCATTTGCGAAAGCTGTGTGGCCAGGTTTAGTGCTTTTTCTTCCAGTTCATTTGCCGCATAACAAGCGTATATCATACCCATTCGCTCTGCCTCCGCCGCCATTATTTTATCGCCCAGCATCATCAGGGCAGCAGCTTTTTGAAAACCAATGAGCCTAGGCAGGAAAAAAGTGCCTCCACTATCGGGTATCAGGCCTATTTTGCTAAAAGCTTGAATAAAAGAGGCCGATTCTGCCGCTACTACCACATCGCAGGCTAGGGCAATATTAGCCCCTGCTCCAGCAGCCACGCCATTTACCATAGCTACAATCGGTAGGTCTATGTGGCGTATTCGCTGGATGATGGGGTTGTAGTGCTCTGAAAGAATGGTACTCAATTCGGGCGCATTTTCCCGGACAACCTCCTGCAAGTCTTGTCCGGCGCAAAATGCTTTGCCCCCACCAGTCAGCATTATAGCCCGTATGCTGGGGTTTTGTTGGGCCTCGTCCAGCGCGGCTTGTAGCGCCAGTGCCATTTCCCGGTTGAAGCTGTTATAGACTTGTGGGCGATTGAGCGTCAGTTTGAGTACACCGCCTATTTGTTCTTTTAGTATAGTTTCCATAACTGATCAATGACATTTAAAATAGTCAAAAGGTTCTAAGCATTCATTGCACTTGTACATGGCTTTGCAGGCAGTTGATCCAAACTGGCTGACCATGCGGGTATCTTCTGCTCCGCAATTGGGACAAGGCACCATCACATCATCCTGAAAAAGGGCTTTTTTATCAACTGTTCCTGGAGCGGGAGGTGCTATGCCGTAAGCCCTGAGTTTATCCCTGCCTGCTTCGCTCATCCAGTCGGTAGTCCAAGCTGGGCTTAGCACGGTAGTCACCTTGACGGCATCGAAGCCAGCCTCTTGAAGCGCGGCTTTGATATTGATTGCTATCGTATTCATGGCTGGGCAACCGGAATAGGTAGGCGTAATGACCACTTCGAGTAGGCCATCGGGGTGCAGCACTATATCGCGTACGATCCCCAGATCCGTAACGGTCAAAACCGGAATTTCCGGGTCGCAAACACTCTCCAACAAGTCCCAGACGCTTGCGGTATCGGTTTTATTGGTCATCAATGGCATGGTTGGGCTATTTAATAGTAAACATTCAACATCAGGTCAAGTGGAAAGTTTACCTCTAATCCACTTTGGTCATGTCCAAGTTGCGCACCATCAGCAGGTACGATTTTGCAAAAACGGCCAAATTATCAAAAGCCAAAGTGCCCGTTGCCGGATGAAGTTTTGGAAAAGAGAGCTTGTTGTCTGACGCAATTTTTTTGATGGCCTTGATGAGGCCTTTCTTGTCAAACTGCCCTGTACCGGGGTCGTAATATTGAGGACTAAAGCCGAGCTTGTTAAAATACGCCGGCTCCATGATCTGATAATAAAGGTGAAAATATTCGCGATCCGGCTTGGGAACCGCATAATTAAACATGCAATAACCAACGATGTATCCTGGTATGGACAAGGCGATTTGAGTATGGCCGTGCTCCATGTACCAGTCGATGTGATACAATTCAGCATCGATGAAAGAAGATATCCGATCGTGGTTGACAGAATGGGTAATCCCAAAAGTGCTTTTTACCCGGTACATTTCTTTGAAAAACTCCTCCTGGGGTCGCGCAGCCAGTTCGCGCATGCTTTTGCAAAGCAATTCGTTCTTCTGGACAACCGGCTGACCGTTGTTTTCATAATACTGTCGGTGCATCCTTTCTAGTGCTTCCATCATATAGCCTTCGGGCTTGACCAGATAATCCAGCCTGTAAATTAGGTCGAGCAACAAAAAGCTGAAACTGCCCGCATATTGCAATTTATTGAGTTTGCCGTTGTCGATTTCGTACATCACCTCTTCTATTTTGGCTTTGATGAAATCGTATTTGACCTTTTTTTCCTCATCGGGCAAATTTTCCAAGTGGGTAGAATCAACCGCCTGTAGCACTTGAAATTCTTCCATCAGCAAATCATCCTGCTTATCGGCTTTGACCGCCAGTTCTTTTAGGGCGTAGTAAAGTTTGTACGGCGAACCATCCAGCACATAGGTGTCAAAAACAATACAAATATTATTGTCTTCATCCAAGCTAAAACGGCTGTATTTCAGGTCGAAATTTTGCTCCATGAGCCGGCGCATGAAGCCCACATTCAGGTTCTCTACTTTAACTACCTTGGCTTCAGCCCGCAGTTTTTGAGGATTGGCGTATCCGGTGATTTTTTTAGAACCCTGCAACAACTCAAAGCGCAGCAGGCCATTTTCTTCCCAGCACTTTACATTGCCCTCTTTTTCGTCTTTCAGATAAAAGAAAAACTGCCGATAGCTTTCCAGAAAATTTTCATTTTCAAAAGCTTCCAGCGCACGATTCCAAGCGTCGTATCGAATGGTTTCTTTGTAAGAATCGCTGTACCTGCCAAAACTAATGTAAGGCTCATTGATTTCATTGTGTTTTGGGCTAAAAAGCCGATCGAATAATCCCATCGGATGTGGCGAATTGATAATTGGTAAAAAGAAAGAACCGGAAAAATACTACTTTTAAGGCAAATGTCTGATAAGTTGCTGCTCGAAATTATTCCTGGAATTGTGAAAGACAGCAATAAGTAAACTCAATACTATGATCCATCACTTTTCTTGTGGGCTATTAAGCCTGTTCTTTCTGGCTATGGTTGTGCCTGCTTCTGGGCAAACAAAGGAACCGCTTCGCGTAGGTGTTATTGGATTGGTGCATACGCACGTGCATTGGATTTTAGGGCGCCCGGAACAGGGCGATATCGAAATCGTAGGCATCGTCGAAGCTAACCGGGCGCTCGCTGAACGCTACGCTCAGCAACACGGCTATTCGATGGATTTGGTTTATTCGAGTATCGACGAGATGCTGGAACAGGCCAAGCCGGAGGCGGTTACGGCCTTCAATACCATTTACGGGCATTTGGAAGTGGTGGAAAAGTGCGCCCCCAGGGGCATCCATGTGATGGTAGAAAAACCCCTGGCGGTGAGCCTGGAGCATGCCCAGAAAATGGCGGAACTGGCCAGGCAATACAACATTCAACTATTGACCAATTACGAAACAACTTGGTATGGGAGCAATCAGGAGGCCAAGCAATTGTTGGAAAAGGAGGCCGCAGTTTTTGGGCCCATCCGTAAAATTGTCGTTCACGACGGTCATCCTGGGCCTATCGAAATCGGCTGCAACGAAGAGTTTCTGGAATGGCTGACCGATCCGAAATGGAACGGAGCCGGCGCTCTGACCGATTTTGGATGCTACGGTGCTAATCTTACCACTTGGCTGATGAATGGGGAAAGGCCAGAGTCGGTGATGGCAGTGACACAACAAATCAAACCAGAGCTTTATCCTAATGTTGATGATGAAGCGACTATTGTATTGACCTACCCCCAGGCTCAAGCCATCATCCAGGCCAGTTGGAACTGGAATTACAACCGAAAGGACATGGAAGTTTACTGTAAGCAAGGATACATCATTTGCCCCAATCGCGACGAGTTGAGCATTATGCGTACCGAAAAAGAAGGCAAAAAATCCGTGCAGGCAAAGCCTTTAGAAAAACCATTTGACGATCCTTTTGCTTTATTAGAAGCCGTAGTGCGCGGTAAAATTCAATTGCCCTCCTACGACCTATCCTCCTTGGAGAACAACCTGATCGTCATGGAAATTTTAGAAGCCGCCAAAGTTTCCGCAAAGGATGGTGTGCGGGTATTCTTGAAAGAATGAAATAAAAATCAAGTTAAGCGGTAACTCCAAATTACCGCCTAACTTCGGTCTTATTTATTTCAGTCTTACGCTGATTCCTACCGTTGCCAGTGAAACCCCAAAGCCTACTTCGCCAAATATGCCCACCTTTTCAGCCATGGCATACCGAAAACCCAAAAAACCTGTCATCAGTAGGTTGCCTGAGTTTTCTTTGAGACCCTTCTCGTCTTTCAATTTTTGAATATTGCCGACCATCATATCTATGTGGGAAACGCTATAGCCTACGGATAAGCCGCCGTAAACATCCCACGGATCTATTTGGCGCACATGGGCAGCCATTCTCGCGCCAACAACGCTAAAGCTGTTTCCCCATTTGGCGGTTTCTCCTGATTTCAGCAATACCATGTCCGTTTCTGTCACCGAATGCGCTACAAATACGCCAACGCTGAAATTTTCTTTCAGTCGGTATGACATATTCAAGGTGAGGGGAGGTACTTTCATCTTACCAGCATCTTTTACAAAAGTGGGAAATAAGCCTATTCCGCCATTGATGTCAATGAAACCAGCATGATTCATTTTTTTCTGGGCAAAGCCCCATTGAGCGATCATTAAAAGTGTACAAATACACAACGTAAATTTTTTCATAAAAAATAGTTTTTTAGGTGCATAAAAAATATCCATATACAGCTCAGTTTTGCCAAAACTAAATTGCTAAAACGATAGTTAAGCAGGGGCATAAAATCCCCATCCCGATAGTTGCATCAACCTCGGCCTGTAAAATGATATAAGCTACTGTTCTAAAAGGTAGTGTATAAAAGCGCGATAGCTTTTTATGTTTTCATCCGGTCAAGAGGTTTAGTCTTCTATACTTACTAAACGACTAAAATGATACAAACGTTGGGGCAATCGCTGAAATTTAACACCATGACAATTGAATTAATGTTCTATTAACAAATTTACGCCTGCAAGTTGCAAAAAAAATGTTTGCCTGTCAAGACCTTGAAATGTTAAAGTCAGGCTTCTGGTGTTTTTTTTCATGCTTTGACAATTGTTTTAGCTTTCGCTAAGCATCCTCCCAATGTCTAGCCGAATTTAGATTTCTGCTTGCCCCTGTACAATCAGGTACTCCAAAAATTGTCTGAACTGTTATTGATAAGATTAACGCATCTTACTCTTGCAAAATTAGGCATCTTCCCAACTGCATCAAGGACAAAAAAATGTATTTGTCACTTAAAAAAAAGAAAACTATTTTCTCAAATAATTGATAATCATTTATTTATGATATTGATAGTCAAAAAAAATATAAGCAGTGCAGCTTAGGGTTGAAACCTTTTTGTCGGCAGGCATTCATAAGAAGTCGGTCGTCGCCAAAGCAGGCTTTCTAAAAAAGCCAGGACTAATTTTATTCCAAACTACAAAATACCTAGCTTTGCCATCTAGTAAAAAAAGCTGATCGATCATGCAATTGAGTGAACAAGAGCGCATTCGCCGGGACTGGATGCAAAAAATACGTGACCTGGGCATCGACCCATATCCCGCAGATCACTTCGAGGTCAATTTCAAATCCACGGATTTTAACACCGCTCACTTCAAAAACAACCTCAGTTTGTTGTTGGAGTCCCTCAAAGAAGTCAATGCTTCTAAAGCCCAAGATATGTTGGACGCCCTGTATGCCAATCGGTTTAAGCCAGAGGCATTACTTGAAAAATCAATAGAAGGTTTCAGCGATCCCATTCAATTTGATGAGGTATTGGGTAAAAAGCCCCTGCCGTTGGCCGCATACATCGAACATCTTCGTCACGATTCGATGGGAGATTATACTGCGGAAAAAACGGGCAAAATCCGGATAGCAGGGCGGTTTATGGGGCAGCGTGGACCTTTCGCCAAATTGCAGGATGCTTACGGCCAAGTTCAACTCTATATACAGAAAGGGGGCATCGGGGAAGACGAAGCCAGTATTCAAAAAACGGATGAGTTGGTCAAATTGCTCGATATAGGCGACTATATCGGCGTGACAGGTACGCTTTTTGCCACCCAAACCGGAGAAATCACCCTCCACGTGGATGAGCTAATATTTCTGAGCAAGGCGCTCAAACCGCTTCCTATCGTTAAAAGAGACAAACAAGGGAATGTTTATGATGCCTTCACCGATCCCGAACAACGCTATCGGCAACGCTATGTTGACCTTACGGTAAACCCTCAATTCAAAGAAATATTCATCAAACGGAGCAATATCATCCGTTCCATGCGCCGTTTTTTTGACGAACAGGGGTGGTTGGAAGTGGAAACCCCCATTTTACAGCCCATACACGGTGGTGCAGCCGCCCGGCCCTTTAAAACCCACCACAATACTTTGGATATGCCATTGTACATGCGCATTGCCAATGAATTGTACCTAAAGCGGCTCATTGTAGGTGGCTTTGATGGGGTGTATGAAATCGGCAAAATGTTCCGCAACGAAGGCATGGATCGTACCCACAATCCAGAATTCACTTCGATGGAAATTTACGTGGCTTATAAAGATTACATCTGGATGATGCAAATGGTGGAGCAACTGTTGGAATCCATCGCCCGAGAAGTCAATGGCAGCCCCGAAGTGACTTATCAAGGCAACACCATCAACTTTGAAGGCCCCTACGAGCGGTTGAGCATGTATGAATCCATCAAAAAATATACGGACATAGATATATCAGAAATGGATGAGCAGGAAATCAGGGCCTTGTGCAAAACCTGGCACCTAGAAGTGGATGAGTCTATGGGCAGAGGCAAGTTGATTGACGAAATTTTTGGCGAAAAAGTAGAACATCATTTGATCCAACCTACATACATTACGGATTACCCCCTCGAGATGACCCCTTTGGCCAAAAAACACCGCTCAAAACCTGGATTGGTAGAACGCTTTGAACTTTTTGTGAATGGCAAAGAAATTGCCAATGCCTATTCTGAGCTAAACGACCCCATTGACCAGCGAGAGCGCTTTGAAGATCAATTGAAATTGGCTGAAAGAGGCGATGAGGAAGCCATGGCTCTGGATGAAGATTTCCTGCGCGCCCTGGAATACGGTATGCCACCGACTTCTGGCTTGGGCATTGGTATTGATCGGCTGACCATGCTGCTCACCGATCAGCACTCTATCCAGGAAGTACTCTTTTTTCCGCAAATGCGCCCTGAAGGACACTGATTATCTAAAACTTTTATAAATTCATCTATCATGACAACCCAAAAATTAGGGCTATACGGCCTGTTCTGCTTGAGTCTATTTCTATTTGCTTGCTCCAGCGATAAGAAGAGCAACAATGAAGCGGAAGAAAAAGACGCCAATACCATTACACTGACTACTGAGAATGAAGACGGAACGACTACCACTGAAGAAATCGACCCTCAAAATGTAGAAGAGGCTATGAATCAGGTGAAAGATGCTTTGAGTGGTTTGAATAAAGACGGAAAAGCGGTGGAAGTGGTGAATTTCCGCGACCTCAAGGAAGCCCTGCCAAAAAAAATAGCTGGGATGGACAGAACATCGCACAGCGGTGAAAAAACAGGGATGTTTGGCATCAACGTTTCCCAGGCACAAGCTGAATACGAAGGAGGAGACAAAAGCATAGATGTCAGCCTGATTGACTTTGCCGGTGTATCTATGTTTACCATGCAAATGGCAGCTTGGTCCACCATCGACATCGACAAGGAAAGCGATAATGGCTACGAACGCACTACCACCATCGAAGGCCATAAAGCATTTGAAAAATATGACAGCAAAGCCAAATCCGGTGAAGTCAACATCCTTGTTGCCGATCGCTTTATCTTGAACATCAAAGGTCGGAATGTGTCTGCCTCTGAAATGAAAGATGCGGTGAAAGATATGGATCTGAAGGCTATTGCCAAACTGAAATAATAGGCCTTCCAGTGCTTGCCTTCAAACTCGCCCGAGGACGAGTTTGAAGGCAAGCCTTTTATTTTGCGGTCAAAAAATTCCACATGCGTCTTTCCCCGCTGTTCTGCGTCATTTTTCCTGCCATTATATTGATCTCAGCTTGTACTTCTTCTTCCGCTCCAGCCGCAATGGATAAAGACACTCCAGCCCACAGCGGAATGGTGCTAGTACCCGCCGGCACGCTAAGTATGGGTGGCGACAACGCCCAGGCCGATGCCAACGAGTTTCCCAAGCACCCGGTAGCAATCCAAGCTTTCTGGATGGACGCCACCGAAGTAACCAACCAGCAGTTCAAAGCTTTTGTGGATGCGACCAATTATCAAACGATTGCAGAGCGGCCCATTGTTTGGTCAGAAATTCAAAGTGCTTTGCCTCCAGGTACACCTAAACCACCTGACAGCCTTTTGCAGCCCGGGGCGCTGGTCTTTCGCCCCACAGCAACAGCAGTTCCTTTAGACCATCCAGGTCTTTGGTGGCATTGGACCATCGGTGCCAATTGGAAGCACCCCGAAGGCCCCGACAGCAGTATTGAAGACAAAATGGATCATCCAGTGGTGCAAATTGCTTGGGAAGATGCCTTGGCTTACGCCAAATGGGCCAACAAACGCCTCCCCACCGAAGCAGAATGGGAATGGGCGGCACGGGGCGGTTTGGAAAACAATATTTACCCTTGGGGAAATGAGGCTGTCAGCAGCGACAAACCTCAGGCCAATTTCTGGCAAGGGCTGTTTCCTTATGAAAACACGCTGCAAGATGGCTATTTCACGACAGCGCCTGTGGCTCAGTTTCCGCCCAATGCGTATGGCTTGTACGACATGGCGGGCAACGTTTGGGAATGGTGTGGCGACTGGTTCGATTTCAACTACTATAGCCAATCCGACGCTTCTTCTAGCAATACGCTAGGCCCACAAAAAGGCTACAACCCCTATATGCCCCACCAGCAGGAAAAAGTAATGCGCGGCGGCTCTTTCTTGTGCAATGACGACTATTGCTCCGGGTATCGCAATGCCCGCCGCATGGGCTCCAGCCCCGATACCGGGCTTAATCACGCTGGATTTCGCTGCGTTCGAGATAGGTGATAAGAGCAGCTAGTCAGGAGTATGACACAAGCGGTAAAATGCCCCTGTTATGCCGCATTTCTTTTTCAAAGAAGAGAATAATTCAACTGGCACAAGCTTCATGAATTTTAACGCCTTCCCCAAACAGTCGAGAATGGTTCAAAAAAGAGAACCAAAAGTCATCAGGACAAGAAGTTGAGCCAGTTTTTTTAAGCATATTTTCCCCCTTTGCGATTTACATAAAAGCAACCTTTTTTATTCCAGCCTGTCTGATATGGCTTATTATCTATGCCTGGAAGCAGATTTCCACAAATAAATGCCATTTATCCACATACTCCTAACACTTTGAGGTGCCGACTTGTGAAAAAAACATTCCACTAATGTGATAAAAAAATTTGCCTACTACGTTGAAATTCACGATATTTGTTCTTCAGTAGAAAAGGTAAAGCCAGCTTTTCAAAAAAATTCCATTTTAACACATCTGTTTGACAACAATCTTGCACCCACGATGTTGCTCCAAGCTAAAGTGAACCAACATTAAAGTGTACATAACTTGTTGTCCCCTATAATCCCAGTATCATCGTAACACTACAAATAGAGAAGGTGTACCCCCCCTATACCGAATGAGATTGAGCTATTACTCAGTGTAATCTTTTCTTTTTATAAGCAATACATCAAAAAGGCAGCAGCATGGTGTACAAGAGCATTTTTTCGGGTCATCTTGAGTTCGGCAATCAAAAAAGCATTGACCGCATTCAAGCACTTTATGCCCATCGGGCAGAAAACTACTATAGAAATCAAATCTTGTTGAAGCCAGAAGAGATTTTCAACATGGAGGCGACTACCCTGGAAATCCCCCGCCACATTGGACAGGGTACAGAAAAGGATTGGAAAAATACCGTTAATATGCTCCAGTATATTGTGCAGTATGCTATTGCGGGCGACATTAGTTGCTGGCGTGTGGACGAAGGCCGGGTTGTAGAACACATTCACATAGAACCACAGGGCGATAAAACAGCCATTCAAGAGTTCATCAAGGGGCGTGAAATGGTGGAAGAAACAGGGATGGAACAAGAAGCCAAAGAAGCTTTGAGCCGAGCCATTGAAAAATTCGAGCGTCATGCCAAAGCCTACGAACGCCGTGGTTTTGTCAATTACCAACTCCATAACTTCAAGGATGCCCTATACGACTATTCTAAAAGTATAGATATCAACCCCGCTGCTGCCGAACCCTACCTCGGACGTGGTTTTGTTAAAATGGCGATGGGTGATTTGGCTGGAGCCATAGCTGATTTTGAAAAAACAGCCCAACAATCTATTCCGCTGCAATCCATTTATTGGAAAGCCCGGCGCGTCAAAGGAGAATGCCACCTGAAGTTACAACAATACGATAAAGCTGCCTTCGAGTTGAAATTTTTCACACAGCGTCCTTTTACGCCAGATAATTCCAATTTCAAGTGGCGTAAAATGGCCTTTTTTAATTACGGAAAAGCCCAGCTCGAACTAGGACAGTTCAAAGATTCCGTTCAGTCTTTTGCGAAAGCCATCAGCACGGATGGAATCGCCTTGGTTGACCCCGCTGAATTTCTGCTCTATCGGGGCATTGCCCTAAAAAAGGCAGGCCAAAATGGCTACATGGAAGACTGGCAGGCTGCTGCCCAACAAGGTTCCGAACGCGCCGCAGAATTGTTGAACCAATAAGTACAACCGTCAGCCCTTTCCAAAAACGGGCAAACTGCTGTAACGCTCCACGAAGGCTTTCATTTCATCGACCATGCCAGGCGAGCCGATGGCAATGGTTGCTCTTTGGTGCAAGTGATTGACAGGTAGCTCCAGTATCCGTTCTAACTGACAGGTAATGGCCTTGCCGCCTGCCTGCTCCACGATGTAAGCCAGAGGATTGCACTCATACACTAGGCGCAGCTTTCCTAATGGGTATTTGCGTGTATTGGGGTACAGGAAAATTCCCCCTTGGAAAAGTATCCGGTGAATATCCGACACCATCGAGCCGATGTAGCGAAGCATCAGGTTCATGTCGGAGCAATGGTCGATATATCGGCGCATTTCCACATCAAATTTCAGGTAATAGCCCTGATTGACCGAATAGTAATTGCCCCGATCGGGAATGGAAATATCGCGGTGAGAGAGGCAAAATTCACCGATAGTAGGATCTAACGTAAAGCCATTGACGCCTCTGCCGGTGGTATAAACGAGTAGGGTGGAAGTACCGTAGAGGACATAGCCCGCCGCTACCATTTCCACTCCGCGCTGCAAAAAATCTTCCAGCACACAAGTCCCTTCCGTGTCGCTGATGCGGCGATAAATCCCAAAAATAGTCCCCACAGATACATTCACATCTATATTGGAGGAGCCATCCAATGGATCAAAAACCACTACGTATTTTGAAGTTTTGGAAGCGACTTGGGGGATAGGTATAAAATCTTCGTTTTCCTCCGAGGCCACCCCACAACACTCGCCACTGTTTTTTAGGCATTCAATAAGTTTTTCATTGGCATACATATCCAGTTTTTGGACGGTATCGCCTGAAACATTAGCGCTATCCGCAACCCCTAAAATATTGACCAACCCAGCTTTGTTGACCTCGCGGTTGACGATCTTGGCCGCAACGCCAATATCCCTGAGCAAACTCGTCAATTCCCCCGATGCATAGGGAAAATCTTTTTGCCTTTTGATGATGAATTCATCAAGCGTGACTATTCGGTTCATGTTGGTTAGAATTTTGAGCCGAAAGATAAGTTTTCTAGGCAGAAAATTGGAAGGAACAACTTATTTTCGCCTGGCGGGTTAATATGAATTAGTAATTACGTCGTACTGAAAACCAGATAAGTGAAGGAGCTAGCCTATCTCAACCCTTTTTTCGTTAAATACAAATGGCACTTCCTCTTGGGGATTCTGTTTGTATCCCTTTCCAACTACTTTCGGGTACTTCAGCCCCAAATGATCCGCCAAGCTTTGGATCTGGTCGTGGAAAACATCAGCTTATACGGTGTTTTTGAAGGATTTGAACTGCAAAAGGAATTATTCTCCGTTTTGGGCCGTTCGCTTTTGTATTTTGGCGTACTGGTGTTGATTCTGGCGCTGCTGATGGGGGTATTCATGTATTTCATGCGCCAAACCATTATCGTGATGTCCCGGCTCATCGAATACGACATGCGGAAAGCTATATTCGCACAATACGAGAGGTTGAGCCAGGCTTTTTACAAAAGGAATAAAACGGGCGACATGATGTCCCGCATCACCGAGGATGTATCCAAAGTGCGCAACTACCTGGGCCCCGCTATTTTATACGGCATCAATTTGATTTCCCTTTTTGTATTGGTGATTTATTCCATGTTACGAGTGAGTGTGGAACTGACGCTTTACTCCCTGGCGCCTTTGCCGCTGTTGTCCATATCCATCTACTACGTAAGCAACCTAATCAACCGCAAAAGCGAGGTGATTCAGCAACAATTAGCCGTCCTCAACAGTACTTGTCAGGAAGTATATTCTGGCATTCGGGTTGTCAAATCCTACGTGCAGACCCTCGCTATGAGCCAGCATTTTGCCGATCAAAGCGACGATTACAAGAGCAAATCCCTCAACTTGGCTCAGGTAGATGCCTTCTTTTACCCCTTGATGATCCTGCTCATAGGTGCCAGTACCGTGATCACCATATACGTAGGTGGGCTTCAGGTGGTGAAAGGCAATATTACCGCCGGTAATGTGGCCGAGTTTGTCATTTATGTCAATATGCTCACCTGGCCCGTAACCGCTATCGGATGGATTGCCTCCATTATTCAACAGGCGGCTGCTTCCCAAAAGCGCATCAACGAGTTCCTGAACATACAACCAGAGATTGTTAACAAGGGAGAAAGCAGTGTTCCTTTCAAGGGCAAAGTGGAATTCAAAGACGTATCATTCACCTATCCCGATACGGGTATTCAGGCGCTCAAAAACATCGACTTCACCCTCCAGCCCGGCCAAAAGATGGCTATTATAGGCCGTACCGGTTCCGGCAAATCCACTGTTGCTGACCTGCTGGTTCGACTTTATGATGTGAGTTCCGGCCAAATTTTGATAGACGGCAAAGACATTCGCCAACACGACTTGGCTCTGTTGCGGCAGCGGATTGGCTATGTGCCACAGGATGTTTTTCTTTTTTCCGATACAATTGCCAAGAACATCGCTTTTGGAAAGGCAGACGCTTCCCGGGATGAGGTAGAAACTTTTGCGCGCTATGCCGCTGTTTATGAAGATATCCAAGGATTGTCGCAGGGATTCGATACGATGGTTGGCGAGCGCGGGGTCACCCTTTCGGGCGGTCAAAAACAACGCGTATCCATAGCCCGGGCATTTATCAAAAAGCCCGACATCATCGTATTGGATGATTGTCTTTCTGCGGTAGATACCAATACCGAAAAACAAATTCTGGGCTACTTATCTGGCGCTTTGGCCGATCATACGGCTATTATCATTACCCACCGCATTTATGCCTTGCTCGATTTTGATCAGATCATTGTACTGGACGATGGTCGCATCGTTGAAATGGGTACCCACGATACCCTGTTGCAAAACAAAGGCTACTACTACGATATTTTTGAAAAACAACGGGTAGAAGAAGTGCAATCTGCGGAATAAATTGACCCCATCTTCTCCGTGCTTTTACATTTGCATTTCGCGTTTCCAAGTTTTTGCCATACAGAAATTGCCAAAGAAGGATAAATTTTTTTGATTCTTTCGGCAAATATTTACTTTTGTATGGGTGTATTTTTTTTAACTAAATCAAAGCAAAGTGGATAATGAGAGAAACCAACGGAAACACGAGAGCGTGTTTTCCAAAAAGGTGCGTGCCGGAAAACGAAGAACCTACTTTTTTGACGTTCGGAAAACCAAGGGCGAGGATTATTACCTGACCCTGACGGAAAGTACCAAGAAATTCAATGGCGATGGCTACGAACGCCACAAAATTTTCTTGTACAAAGAGGATTTCAATCGTTTCCTGGAGGGCTTGGAAGATACCATCAATTACATCAAATCGGAATTGATGCCCAATTACGATTACGACGAATTCAACCACAAGGACGAATTGCAGGAAGAAGATCAGGAGGAGGTTTTTGTACCGAAAAAATCCAATCCCGACAGCAATATTGATGATGATATTAGTTGGTAAAACCCTATAAGCAGCAGCATTTTGATGGTATAAGAGCCGTCCTGATAGCGATTTCAGGACGGCTCTTGTATTTCAGGGCTTTCGATAAAATTTTATGAGAAAAACCTTTTACATGCTAGGGTTATCTCATCGCCAAATAAAACAAACACTATCTTTATTTGTTTTTTTTAGAAATAAATTTCCTGAAAAGATTTATTGGCTTAATTTTATGTTATCCTAAACCCAAAAACATTCGATTCATTTCAACTATATCATCATTCGGATGTCAGTTAAAGAGAAAAAAATCAAACAACCTTCTAAGCTCCTTTTTGCAACGGAGTTTGGACGGGCCTTTGTCGAGTACAGCCTCTTTCATTTGGGCAAGCCCATCCTGAATCGACTGGAAAAAGGCGATGGTCATACCGTTTTTGTGTTACCGGGTTTTTTGACGACCGATTCTACGACCGTGCCTTTGCGCAATTTCCTGAACGAACTCGGTTACAACGCGCAACCTTGGGATCAGGGCCGCAACCTCGGCCACTCGCGATATGTCTTTACCATGCTACACCACATCCACGACTTGGTGGAACGCACGGGTGAAAAAGTAAGCCTGATCGGATGGAGTTTGGGGGGGGTATATGCCCGGGAAATCGCCCGGCAGAATCCGGAAAATATCCGGCAAGTCATTACCCTTGGCTCGCCTTTTAGGGGCATTAGAGAATCCAATAACGTGAGTTGGATGTACACTTTGCTAACGGGTAAAAGTGTAAAAGACATTGAGGAAGACTGGACGGAACAAATGGATCAAGCGCCTCCTGTGCCGACTACTGCCATTTACAGCAAATACGACGGCGTGGTATCTTGGGAGCATTGTGTCGAATCGCACGAAGGGCCGATGACGGAAAACGTAGAAGTAGTAGGCAGTCACTGTGGTTTGGGTCACCATCCGGCTGCATTGGCCTGCATTGCCGATCGGCTGGCTCAAGATCCCAATCACTGGCAACTCTTCCAGCCAGGCTTTTTTCAGCAATACCTTTATCCCTACTATACGGGTAAAAAAGGCGCTGTTTCTGCGATGATGGTTTAATGCGTTATTACCAAATGGGGCACTTGATTTAAGTCCCATTCTATCACCAAGCCCTGTGCCAAGCGCTGCGTTATTTCTGCGCCGTACAGGTATTCACACAAGTACAGGGCTGCCTCAAAAGACTTAGCGCCGCCCGCCGAAGTGATGTATTTCCCATCGTGTACAAAAAGGACGCCTTCCCGCACATCCAGCGCTGGAAACATTTGCCGCATCGCTTCTACATCGGCCGGGAATGTCGTGCATACGGCTTCATCCAACAAACCCGCCTTAGCCAACACAAATGCGCCATCGCAGTGGGAAGTGACAAACTGCGCCTTTTCGGCTGCCTGACGGACAAAATTAATTAAAGTGTCATTTTCCAGATCGCTGTCTAGGTGGTGCTCCGCACTAGGCACCACTAGAATGTCTATGCGCGGCAGGCTATCGCGGGTAAAGCTGAAATCGGGCAAAAGGCGCAAGCCCTCGAAAGTGGTGACGACGCCGGGATGCTGGGCAAGGGTAAAGACATTCATAGGCCGGATACCTTCCCGGAAGATGGTATGCTGGAAAATGTCGTAAGGGGCGGTCAGTTCCGTGTTATAAACCCCGTCCATGATGAGAAAAGCCACATTGTAGTGACCTTCCGGCAAATGAGGCTGATATACAACCGCCTCCTGCTCTTGAACTGCCACATCTGGAGAAGGGGAAGAGCAAGCGAACAAGAGACCAAGCAGCAGGCTTAATGTGCTAAGTGTTTTTTGCATAGAGCTATAGTATTGTGTAAAAAATTACTTCCCGATTTTACGCTAGTGCCGTCGGCACTAGCGTAAAATCGGGAACTTAATTCTTTTGTGTTACATTGTACAAAGTGGTACTTGCGTTCTAATACGCACGGCAGCATGCAAGATAGCATCCGAATAGCCAAATCTCATCTATTCAACAGGAGTACCTTACCAACTGCCATTTCTTCATCTGCCATCAGGCGATACAGTATCATGCCATTGGGCAAAGAAGCTGGCGTTTGAATGTGCTGAACATCCGCTGTGCCAAAAACCAGATCCGACCATAATAGCCGCCCGTTCACATCATAAAGCTCCACCGTACCATTGCCCCCAATGGGGAAATGGTGCAACATCAATTGTTGGCCATCTGATACCACCGTCATTGGGGCATGATGAGGTTTGATTTCGTTGGCCTCCGTAATCAATAGGCCAGCTTTGGCCAATTGATTAAAGTTTTCTCCGCCAATAGTAGTAAAATTTCCAGCAAAATAAATGAATGCTTTGAAGCGAGTCATGGCATGAATAAAAGCATTGACAGTAGGGTAAACTGGCCAAAAGTCTATTGCAGATTCCCAGGGGGTAAATCCGATTCCATAATAGCCCCCATCGTAAGGCAGCGAACCATAATAGGTGCCAAATGCCACTGTTTTATCAATACCCCGTACCAGCCAATTGGGATAGCCTCCCACTGTCCACCAGCTATTATTGCTGGTATAAAGCATCGAATAGGATATGTTTTCATTTTTTAGCAATGCAGAAATATATTGCCCACCCTTATAAACTGCCAGCTTCTCAACAATTCCGCTCTCAAAGCTTGACAGCGGCAGCAACTGCCCCGTCTCCAAATCAAAACGAGCTATATGCTCAGCCAACACCTCATTGCCTTCCATCAAATGGAACTGCCCGCCAAATACCAGCGTATCGCCTGTGCTATCCATATCGAGCACATAGCCCGAGGTGGTATATTGTTCGTGGAAAGGCTGCCAGCTTTCGGTGGGCAAATGATACGCTACTATAGCGCTTTGGTCTTCGTATTGAAAAATTCCGCCAAAGTAACAATAATCGCCAAAGCATTCTACTTGATATACCTTGCCATTGATGATATCATTGGTGGCAATGGGATGCCATTGGCCGTTTTTCCACCAGGCTGCCTGCGTTTCCAGGGTATCAAACACAAAATTGCCGATTGTCACCAATTCTAAGGAATCTCCTATAAAAGCAAAATCATCTACTTCGCCTTCTAGCCCAGGAAAAGCGCGCCAATTCTCGCCGTCGTAGGCGGCAAAATTATTGGCTGCAAATCCGGCTAGCATTTCGAATTGCCCGCCAAAATACAGCCATTCTTCCGTAGCTTTCATCACATTCACTTCACCTTCAACACCAGAATTATCGCCTACTGCGCAGGGTGTAAAATATACCGTCAGATAAGCGGGCTGTATCCAGGCCAATTCATCGGCGCTGAAGCCATGAGCCGCCGCCCAGGTACCCAACTGAGGATAACGGGGTAGCAGATCGGCCAAATAGTTGTAATTGTTCTGTTGACGAATGCTGTTGACCAATTCCCTTTCTCCCGAGACCAGCAGCAACTGACCCACGGCACAAGCTGTATTGTAATCATCCACAAAATAAGGCTGGCGTTGCGCATGGTGGGTGTTTTTTGGGAACAGCCCCTGCTGCCAATAGCTGTGCAGGGCATCCAGCAGCAATAATCTGTTTGCTTGAAGTGTCCCATCTTCCAGCAAGGCTGTGCGTTCGCGCAGTGTTTGCTCCACCAACTGCAAATGCCTTTGAATGCGTGCTTCGTCGGATTTGAATTGGGTTATTTCCAACAAAGCAGATGTCGGTGGTAATTGGGTAGCCCATTGCTTGTTTACCTCGTATAGGTGCAGATACAAAGGCGCGGGTTGATGAGGTGCCAAATTTTGACTCCAAATGGCAATTGAAAAAAACAATAGTCCCAAGAGGGTTACAGATGCTTTCATGGTTATTGATTTTAGTTCTTTGACAAATGGTGCAGGAAAGAAGGTTGATTTTTAAGCTTAATTTGTTGTTTTTACCGCATAAATGCCCGTTTTTTCGAAGCTTAGCTTTTTGGCAGACATTTTTTTTGTGCAATAAGAGCGAAATTTCGCTAAATCATGTATCTTTTGCCTTCAAACAGATTGAATCATGCATCCGCAATATCCTCACCTTTTTACCCCCTTGGATTTGGGGTTTACCACACTAAAAAACCGGATACTCATGGGATCCATGCATACCGGACTGGAAGAAGCCCCCAATGGTTTTGAACGTATGGCCGCCTATTATGCCGAGCGAGCAAAGGGTGGGGTGGGTTTGATTGTCACAGGTGGGGTTGCACCAAATGTAGCTGGATGGGTCAAGCCTTTTTCTGCTAAGTTGCGCACGCATGCCGAAGCCCGGCGGCACCGCAAAGTAACCAAGGCCGTGCATGAAGCGGGCGGAAAAATATGCCTGCAAATTCTCCATGCTGGGCGATACGGCTACCACCCTTTGGCCGTAGCCCCGTCCTCCATCAAATCGCCCATATCCCCTTTTAAGCCCTGGAAGCTGACCCGGCTTGGTGTGGAGCGCACCATCTGGGCATTCGTACGCACGGCTATGCTGGCGCAGCAAGCGGACTACGATGGCGTGGAAATAATGGGATCAGAAGGCTATTTAATCAATCAGTTTATCGTTTCCAAAACCAATCACCGCAAGGACAAATGGGGGGGCAGTTATGAAAATCGCATCCGCTTCCCGCTGGAAATTGTGCGGCGCATCCGAAAAGCAGTTGGCCCTAATTTTATCTTGATCTATCGCCTTTCTATGCTTGATTTGGTAGAAGACGGCAGCACCTGGGAAGAAGTCGTTCAATTGGCAAAACGTATAGAAGAAGCAGGTGCTACCATCATCAATACAGGCATAGGCTGGCACGAGGCTCGCGTGCCCACTATCGCTACAATGGTACCCCGAGGCGGTTTCAGTTGGATCACCCATCGCCTGATGGACGAAGTCAATATCCCGCTCATTACCACCAACCGCATCAATACCCCAGAGATGGCTGAGCATATTCTGGCTTCTGGTCATGCCGATATGGTGTCTATGGCCCGGCCTTTTTTGGCCGATCCGGAGTTTGTCATAAAGGCAGAGGAAAACCGGGCAGATGAGATCAATACCTGTATTGCCTGCAACCAGGCTTGTCTGGATCATGCGTTTGAAAACAAAATGACCAGTTGCCTGGTGAATCCGAGGGCTTGTCACGAAACCCTGCTGAATCCTTCGCCGCTAAAAAAGAAGCTCAAGATAGCTGTTGTCGGTGCTGGCCCTGCGGGACTGGCCTTTGCGACTACGGCCGCAGAACGCGGGCATCAGGTACATTTGTACGAAGCGGAAAGCAATATTGGTGGGCAGTTCAATATGGCTAAGCGGATACCGGGCAAGGAGGAATTTTACGAAACGCTGCGCTACTTCAATAAGCGATTAGAAACAACTGGGGTAAAAGTACATTTGAATACACGGGTCAACGCCGAACAGCTTTGGCAGCAGCAATTCGATGAGGTCGTGTTGGCAACTGGTGTATTGCCCCGGCAAATTCAGTTGGAGGGTATTGATCACCCCAAGGTGCTGTCTTACTTGGATGTGCTCAAACACGAAAAGCCCGTTGGCGACAAGGTGGCTATAATTGGTTCTGGAGGTATTGGTTTCGATGTTGCGGAATACCTGACGCATCCTGCGGCAGAAAGCCAGAATATCGCGGGCTTTATGGCGGAATGGGGGGTTGATATGGGCTATCGCCATGCGGGTGCTTTGCAAAAACCTGAGCCAGTAAAAGCTGCCAGACTGATTTATTTATTGCAGCGATCGGCGGGGAAAACAGGCGCTAATTTGGGCAAAACAACTGGCTGGATACACCGCAGCAGCTTGAAACAAAGAAAAGTGCAAATGCTTACGGAGGTGCAATACGTAAAAGTGGACGATGCTGGACTACACGTACTGGTCAAGGGAGAACCTCGGCTTTTGGAGGTAGATCATGTGGTGATCTGCGCCGGACAGGAGCCGCTGAAAGCCTTATTCCAGCCTTTGGTGGAGAAAGGGATGAAGGTGCATTTGATAGGGGGGGCAGATGAAGCCAGAGAATTGGATGCCAAGCGAGCCATTGATCAGGCTTATCGCCTGGCTATTAAAATTTAGTTTCCCCTTGGAAAGTATTGCATTCCAAAAGGAATAATGATAAATTTGTAATTACAAAACTACTTTTTAAACGAATAGCCCTCGGCAATGCAAGCATTGTGAGGGCTATTTTAGTATGAGCAAGTTATAATAACTATAATTATCGCTGGTATTTCTTGGGCAATTCGCCTTGCTTGGTAAACCAGGATTTCAGCGCGTAAGCATGGCCACGCCCTTCGTAGGCCACTTTCACCAAATAATCCTTTCGGTTGGCCATTTTGACAAAGGCCCGGTTCAGCATGATTTTAATTTGTTCTTCGTCCAATTGATAGTAAGGTTCTGGCCTAGATTGGGCGTACTCGACAAAATCCGGCACGATCATCACCTGATCCTTTTCTTCCAAGGCACGGATCACCAACAAATCCCAAGGTGAAGGGCGGAAATCGATGACTTCGCCTTCTTCTTTGCTGGGGCGGCCTTTCTTTTTGGGCACTTCTGGTTCGTGTACCACTTTATTACTGGCGGCTTTTTCTTTACGAGGACGGCCCTTTTCTTTTTGGGCTTCCTTTTCTGTTGATTTTGATGCAGCAGGAAGTTCTTTTACTTCGGCTTCGTCTAGCGCTAATGCTATTGCAGCTTCCTCCCGCACTTCCAATTCAGCAACAATTTCTCTAAATTTAACGACTTGAAACTCTAACTTGCGTAGTTCTGACTCATAATGGATGCGCAAGTCCCTGATTTGTAATGGGTTTAATTTTGTTTGTTTCATAATCCTGTTTTTGATTTTGGCTCAATGTATGTATTTATTTATTAATTTCTAAGTTATTTATTATTTTTTTATTTCAATAGGTTTTCTAATTAATAAGTGCAAATTATTGTTGATCAATCTGATGGATGGAAATATATAATAAGTTTCAGCCCTTTATGGATGCCTGATACAATTGCTGATAATAAGGCAAGCAGGCTTCAGCTAATTTTTCCAATTCAGGACTCAAGGCATACTCCTGAGGTATATAGGGCTGAAAACCAGTGGATTGGTGAACGCTAGCATACCAATATTTGGCCCAAACGCCGTCCTCTGGCCTACTGCCTGGAGACCAGCTAAGCATCGCCTCCTCAAAAGAAATATCCAAGGCCTGGCACAATTGCTGCAGCACTCGGGGTGGGTTGAGTAACAAACATTGTGCGTCAATCACAACCGGTGGTTTATGGTTGTCCACCAACCAATTGTACAGTTCATATTGTTGGGCGATACCGATGTCCTTGATGCTGGGGTTGGGGATTACCTTGGAATAAGAAGCAATGATAGCTCGCGGATGGCGGATGAGGAGGATGTTCTCCATGTCGAGCAAAAAATCCCAATCGATAGCGATGAGGTGGTGGGTCATTTGCTTGAACAATACCAAGGGGGTGGGGTAATCGGCAAACAAAACATTTTTTATTACCTGATTGCCGTCGTTCTCCTGGCTGGCTAATATGTCTTCTTTACCCGGGTGGAGTACGATGGAATCCGTTTGCGTCAAATAGTGGGCATAAAGTGGCTCGTCCACCACGGAGGCATCTGGGCGCTGCGCAAAAGCATACATAAAGGCCGTAGAAATGTTGCGCGGGCTTGACCAAGCGTTGATGCGTTTGATTTCGGGCATGATGGATAATTATAGGCGAAAGGTGAAACCTGTTGTCCGACCAATGTATGAATGAGGACAACAGGTTTTTTCCGATCAGGCGATGGTTGTATCGACTACTTCCGCTCCTGGGGCATTATTTTTTACCGATTGTATGCCTGTCTCCATAGAAGCGGTATTGGCATACATTTGACTGCTGCCGATGATCTGTTTGTTTGCTGCCAATAGGTTGAAGAAGAACTTGCCGTTAGCCGCTTCTTTGCGCTCATATTGGGCATCTTCTGTGCTGTTTTTCTTGACACTTTCTACGCCGTTTTGCGCAGCTGATTTGCTAGAATATCCCTGGCTGGAAAGTACAATTTGACCATTTTTCGCTTTTAAACGGAAATAAAACTGATCGTTGTTTTCACTCTTGAAAATTTCAAACATAAGCTCTAAAGTTTAGTCGTTATAAAATGGTTCAATAAGCGATAAAAACCTAATCCTCAATCAAAAAGCTAATAGACACCTGGCTTTGGAGGGTCATATTGCCATCCTGATCCAAAGTGCTATAGGCGTTGTAGTTGTAAGGATAAGGTGTGTAATTGTCATAGTCGTAGCTTGTTGGGTAGTAATTGTTGTTATTGTACGAATAAACCGGTACCTGATCGATAGACAGAACTGCTCCTAATTTGCAGTCCAGGGTTTTTACCATCATTTCCGCCTTTGACTTGGCGTCCAAAAGTGCCTCTTTGACCAACTGCTTCATAGCATTTGCCTGATCTTTGTATTCTGTGGAAAGGATGCTTCCTGAAAATTGATCCTGCTTTTTCATCGCAGCAATCAAACATTGAAGTTTTTCCAGCTTCTCTATCTTCAAAGTAATGTATGTCACTCCGTAATAGGCTGCATTGGATACTACGGTAAACTGATCTTCCATGATGGCACTTTCCGGAATATCGCATTTGCCCATCATTTCGATCAACTGCTTTTTAGCTCTTTCCAGTTTTAGCTCATTTTCTACTCTTTGTTCCTCGTATTTCACGGCATCAAATGTGTCATAACCATCGTAAGCACTGTAGTTATCCTGCAATTCAATAGTAATATTGTACATAATAACATCGGGCTTCACTTTTACGCTAGCCAGGCCATCTACTCGAATGACCCGATCTTGTTGGGCATAATTTATTGAAGCAATAATCAGACAAAAAGAAAGAATAATCAGGTTTTTCATAAATAGGTTTGTTTTATAGGTATTGATAAAAACCGGGGCTTCCCGATATTAAGGCAATATTGGCATTAGATTGGCTTCCAGCATGCGTTTTTCCAGGTATTCTCTTGTTGGATCTATAGAACCGTTGATGTATTTTTCTATCATCAAACTGGCAATGGGAGCGGCATAAACACCGCCAAATCCAGCGTTTTCGACATAAACGGCAATAGCGATCTCTGGATTGTATTTGGGGGCAAAGGCGAAGAAAATGGAGTGGTCTTCACCATGTGGATTTTCGGCAGTACCCGTTTTCCCACATACGGAGACCCCGGGAATATTGGCTACGCGCGCAGTACCTGCCTGTACGACTTGCTCCATCCCATCAATGACCAATTCAAAGTATTTATCCTGAATATTGATTTCGTGCTTTTCTTTGTAGGCGGCCAATTCCACTGCTTTTTCATCGCCATTGATCGCTTTTATCAAATGCGGTCTATAATAATGGCCTCTATTGGCAATGATAGCCGCAAGATTAGCCATCTGCAGATTTGTCAATAACAGTTCTCCCTGGCCTATCCCTAGGGAGCGTATCCAAATCGAATTCCATTTTTGCCCAGCTTGTTGTTTTCCAAAATGCTGGTTGTAAAATTCGGACGATGGGTAAAATCCCCCCTTTTCCCTGGGAATATCAATGCCGGTAACTTTGCCAACATTGAATTGATCCAAATAGCTGTTGAAAATATCCAGTCCGGCCTGCGGGTTGTAAAAGCCGCCTGCTTTGTCCACAATATCGCGAAAAACAGTAACAAAGTATGCATTGCAAGAATACTGGATACCTGTTTGGACGTTGTAACAAGTCGGATGTCCGTGGCAGCCAGTCAAACGCATGCCCCCGAAGAAATAAGCCCCCGGGCAGGAAACGACTTTTTCGGGCGTAATGGCACCTGTCTCCAGGCCGATCAGGGCAATGATAGGCTTGAAAAGAGAACCCGGAGGATATTGAGCCATAATAGAACGATCAAAGAGGGGCAAATTGGGATCTTCCACCAAGCGCTTATACGCTTCTCCTCTTTCTCGATCTATGCTGAGTTCATTAGGATCATAATTGGGCGTGCTTACCATTGCCAACACTTCACCTGTAGCGGGCTCTATGGCAACGATACTGCCAATTTTATTTTGCATCAACAATTCGCCATAAGCTTGCAGCTCGAGGTCAAGCGAAGAAGTGAGGTTGTTTCCCGATACAGGATCAAGGTCAGTGGATCCTTCTAAAAAACCAACTTCTCTGCCTAAATTATCTTTAAGCATGAGTTTGCTCCCTTTTTCGCCTTTCAACAAGGCTTCATAAGCGCTTTCCAAACCGCCCGCACCGATGTAATCGCCAGATGCGTAAACTTCCTTGTTTTTGTTGATATCTGCCTGATCGACCTCTCGAATATAACCGATTACGTGAGCGGCGTTGGTATGAGGGTAGCCTCTAGCATGGCGCAAGCGAGCTGAAAAACCAGGAAATTCGTATAAGCGCTCTTGAAATTGTGCAAATTTTTGTGCAGAAACTTTACTTACGAAAACAAAAGGTACCGATTTGGAATAGCGGGGATCCCGCCAGTTTTTTTCCAAAGTTTTTTCAAAATAGTCGCGTGTGATGCCCAGCAATTCGCAAAAAGCCAGGGTGTCCATCTTTTTACTGACCTGGTTGTAAGTAACCATTAAATCGTAGGTCGGATCATTGTGAACCAATAAGCGGTCGTTCCTATCATAAATGACTCCCCTCGAAGGATAAATGACATACTCGTCAATTGTTGTGGCCTCTGCTTTTTGCCGATAGGTGGAATCGATCAATTGGATATATAAGGCGTTTACAGCCAACACCAAAGCAGTAAAGATGAATAAGCCCCTAATCCAGATTTGTCGGTTGCTGTAAGAATCGGACACGGTTAACTTTTTTTAGCACTTTTTGGAAATATCAATACGATAACGCTGATAAAAAACATGGAAAAGATAAAAGTAAAAAAAGTTTTTGTTAAAATGCTAATTATATAAACATGAGAAAATGCATCGAGCCAATAATAAGCAAAAATGTGTATTCCCATTAAAATGGCTGTATATCTAAAAAACCAAGTCGCTCCCATATGGCCAATACTGGGCGAATGGTTGACATTATACCCCTCCCGCGGTTCGAACCAAGCCAAGATGTAAGGCCGAGCGCCCGCCGTCAACACATTGCAGGCGGCATTTAGGCCATAGGTGTCATAGGAGAAATCAACCATTAATCCCATTAAAAATGCTGTCAGCAAAATGACCATTCTAGGTGTGCGAATCGGCAGCATCAAAATGAAAAGCGGATAAATCAAGGCATTTACAAAAATAAAGCCCTGCCAATCCAATAAAGATAGTCGTTTGAGAAAAAGTATCTGAATCAGATACAGAAAAATAAAACGTACCGTATTCAATACGACTAAGTTACTCATTCCTCTCTTTTTCTAGTTCCCTAAATTCATCTTGCATCTCATGCTTAGTCACATAAACATAATCAATCTTGGATAAATCGCTGGCCAATTTTACTTGGATGGTATAAAAATTGTCGCCTTCTTTGATATAAGGTTTTCCTTCTATGGTACCAACAAAAATGCCTCTGGGAAATATCTGAGAATAGCCACTGGTGATGACGGTATCGCCTACTGCTACTTTGGCGTGCTTGGGAACGGCGTCCAATTGCATCAACTCGGGGTCAATGCCATTCCAGACTAAAACCCCGAAATAACCACTGCCTTTTATACTGGCGCTGATTCTCGACTGGCTGTGTAAAACGGACATTACCTGAGAGAAATGCGATGAAGTGGCATTGACTACGCCTACAATACCCTGCCCGTCGGCTCCAATCACCCCCATCACATGGGGTTCAATGCCATGTTCACGCCCTTTATCCAGCCTTAAATAATTGTTGTTTATGGAAACTGAATTGCTGATGACGGAGGCTTTGATGTAGGTAAAGGCTTGCAAAATAGAATCTCCATCAACAGAACCGGTGATGGCTTTGTTCGAATAGAGTGCATTATCCTTCTCTTCCAGCAATTGGATGTTTCTGGTTTGAAGCTCCAACAAATCGGCTCGAATGCCAATGTAATCGACCATGCCATCCATCCTAGCCTCAACGACATTGGTCAATATCCCCCAGGAGTTCCAAAAAATTTCACTTTGTTGAGGATTATTTTGTACCAACAAAACAAGAGAAAGCCCTTCCAATAACCAGAACAGCAAAGAAGCACCATACGCTCCGAAAAGCTGTAGCATGCCTCGCAACATAGTAGCTCGTTTATATTACACGCTTCTTCTATCAATCAAAAAGGAAAAGCGGTGTGTGTTTTTCAATGCAATACCAGTACCGCGCACAACAGCCCGCAGCGGGTCTTCCGCCACGTGCACATGGAGTTTGGTTTTTTGCGCAATACGCTTATCAAGCCCACGCAATAAAGCCCCACCGCCAGTAAGGTATAAGCCTGTTCTGTAAATATCAGAAGCCAATTCAGGTGGGGTTGCTTCCAATGCTTTCAATACGGCATCTTCGATTTTAGTAATCGATTTGTCTAGGGAGTGGGCTATTTCTTTGTAATTGACCTTGATTTGCTTGGGGATACCTGTCATCAAATCGCGGCCATTTACGGCCACATCTTCTGGCGGGTTTTCCAATTCCTGCAATGCTGAACCTACCTCTATTTTGATCTGCTCTGCCGTGCGCTCACCAATGAGAATATTGTGCTGGCGCTTCATAAAGCTCATGATATCATTGGTGAATTCATCGCCTGCAATGCGTATAGATTGGTCACAAACGATACCCGAAAGGGCAATGACAGCAATTTCTGTCGTACCGCCACCAATGTCGATGATCATATTCCCAACGGGCTCTTCCACGTCCAACCCAATGCCGAGCGCTGCCGCCATGGGTTCGTGAATCAGATAGGTTTCTTTGGCGTTGACATGGTCGGCAGATTCAAAAACGGCTCTTTTCTCTACTTCTGTTATACCAGAAGGAATACAGATGACCATCTTCAAATGGGTAAAAAAGCGCTTGCGCCGACCAATCATGCGAATCATCCCTTCGATCATACTCTCCGCAGCCTGAAAATCGGCAATGACGCCGTCTTTCAAGGGCCGTATCGTTTTGATGTTTTCATGGGTTTTTTCGTGCATTTGCATGGCCTTATTGCCAACTGCAATGGTCTCTTTGCTTCTGCGATCGATGGCAACAATAGAAGGTTCATCTACAACGATTTTCCCATCCTGTATAATGAGGGTATTGGCAGTTCCCAAATCTATGGCTAGCTCTTGGGTAAAAAAGCTGAACAGTTTCATTAAAGCTGATCCCTGATTTTTATGTTCAAACTAAATTGATAAGTGAGGAGAATTTCCCGACAGGCTAAAATTAGCACCAAAAATTGTAAATTTCCTATTCCTGTAGCAGAATCAGGTTTTTTTGGTCATTTTTATCCCGCTCCCCTTCAATGCCGCAAAGCAACACAAAATTTATCGAAAAAGAAAGTATCTGCTCAGATTATTATCTTATTGTTTTACAGGCAGGTACACCGCATCCAGATTTGTCCTGTTTCTCAAATTCCAACCACGACTTCCCACATATCTTCTTCCAGAAAATATTTTTGAGCGGTTTCTCTCAATTCCTCTGGCGTAACGTTTCTGGTATGCTCCACCATTTCTTCAAAATAGGTCATTGGCAAGTTATCCAGGATTTGCACCTTCACTACATCACTTACGTTAAATGAGCCATCCAACATGGTCAAATAACCGCCTATCATATAGTTTTTAACCATCTCCAATTCCTCTGCATCAACCAATTCCTCCCGGATGACGGCCATTTCGTGGTAAATCTGTTTTAGAGTATCGTTGACGAACTCATTGCCAACCTCTGTGCCAATATACCAACAACCATCGAGCAACATGGGATCAAGGGTTGAGTAAATATTATAGGTGTATCCTTTTTCTTCCCGAATATTGCCCATGAGCCGTGAGCCGAAGTAACCGCCAAAAAGGGTATTCAACACGTTCATATTCAAATAATCTGCATGATGCCTATTGAAAAGCTGCCTGCCAATTCTTATAGCTGTTTGGGATTTATCCTCTAATACTATTTTTCTTTTTCCCGGCGCTTCTTCCGAATGGACAATCAATGGCTGTTCGACTTTGAGTCCTGGTCGAATGGCTTGGCTGAGCGCGTCATCTATTAGACTAAAAAGATCGTCTGTGATTTTCCCGCTTAAAAATACCTGGCAATTGCCTGCATGAAAAAGTCGTTCATAGTGTTCCATTAAATCATCGCGGGTAAGCGCATCGTACATCTCAGGGAAACTGTTGTACCCATAAGGGTGCTGTGTGCCAAAAATCAGCTCTGTGATGGTGCGATAGGCGACTACATCGTTTTTGGTGAGGTCAATTTTGAGCCGCTTTTTACTGCGTTTGACGAGCGTGTTCAGTTCTTTCTCGGGAAATACCGGATGGGCCAGGATGTCCGCTAGAATGGGCAATACTTTATCAAAATGCTTGGTAAGCGAGTATAAGACGAAACTGGAATGATCCAGGTTGAAGGAAGTCCCCAAGGTGGCGCCATAAAAATCAAGCGTTTCTGCAATCTCGGCGCTAGTACGGCTTGGCGTGCCTTCCCGCATCATGGAAAGGCAGGATCTAGCCGCTAACTTTTTGCGTTCTTGTGCTCGCCCTACGGTGAATACCACTTCTAAACGAACCACATCCTGAGTGCCCAGATTAACTTCTGTCAATGGAATACCACAACTCAAAACTTTTTGATGTATATTTTTTGGAAGTTGCAGTTTTCCAACTTGGCGAAAAGCCGGCGCCATGCTTCGATCAAGCATATCTTTTTTTTTGGTGGGCAAAGATATGCCGTTTTTCAAACGTTTTGCTACCTTTATTGGGCAAAACACACACATCATGCAAGTTCGAGTAGTCGCTTTCGGTATTGCAAAAGACATTTTGGGCGCAAATACCCTACTTGTTTCTATTTCGCCTGAGTCAACGGTAAGCGATTTGAAAAACTTTCTTTGTGAAAACTACCCAGCTTTCAACAAGTTGCGTTCGTTTTCTATTGCGCTGAACACGACTTACGCCGATGATAACGCGGCTATTCAAGCTACGGATGAAGTAGTCATCATACCCCCTGTGAGTGGCGGCTGACTTTTGGTGTCAGGCTATTCGCACTGCTAAAATAATCCCATATACAAAATAGGTCTCTATGTTTGGTTTGGCTCACTCAGCGATGTGGCCAATGCAGCCATTTATCAAATTATGCCCATACGGACGCTATCATTTGAAAACTATGAGAAAAACTTTACTTTTTACCATTACTTGGATTTGGGCCTTATTCCTTTTTGCTCAATCGGAAGCGGAAATGGAAGCATTCGACCAGCAAAACGAAGTGGCCAGCCTTTTAGTAGAAGGCAACTACGATGCGGCTATTCGGCAACTAGAAGTATTAGCGGATCGCTATAAATCGCTGGAAGCCTGGGAAAATTATTTTGCCATTCTCAACCAGATCACCCAGCTTTATCTGGAAACAGATCGCCTGGTCGATGCCAAAACGATTGCCAAAAAAGCGCTATGGGAAAGCATGCAACGTCTGGATGGCAGCAACGATGAAGCTGCCAAAGCGGCCCATAAACTGGCAGAAGTATATGCCACGGAAAAGCGTTATCCCAAAGCGATGGAATGCCACAACATGGCTTTGGAAATTCGATTCAAATTATTTGGTGAATTGCACCCCAGTATCGCCAATTCTTATGACCGGATTGCGGCGATGAAATTGAACGCTAAAGATTACAGCTCAGCTTGGGACTATTACGACTTGGCCTTACACAAAAGGGAACAGATTTTTGGGGCTGATCATCCCGAGGTTGCCCAATCCTATTTCAATATGGGAAGCCTGCGTTATCATCAACAACAATGGGAAGATGCGCTGGAGTACCACGAAAAAGCATTGAAAATTCGGAAACAGGAATTGCCAGAGCAGGATGTAAAAATTGCGGAGTCCCTGGTTCAAGTCAACCGAATCCGGCAGTTGATGGGAAAAACCGTGCACTTGGAGGAATTGGCTAAAGCCGCTGAGCTTTATGAAATCAGTCAGGAAAAAAGCAGCTTGGCTGCCGCCCAAGCCTATTACGAATTGTCCAGGGTGCTGCTACATCAAGGCCAATTAAAAAATGCTGCCCAATATGCTGCCCTGGCCGTTGATATTTCTGAAAAGCGCCACGAGCAGGTTGTTGCCTACCAAACAACTCTGGCTGATGTTTATTTTTATTTGGGTCAATATGCCGATAATCGCCAAATCCTAGCCCCGATCCTCGACCAAATCAGTGGCACAGAAAAAGTAACTGCCTATCGGCAATTGGTGCAGGGCCTACTTTTGGAAGAGCAATGGGAAAAGGCCGGGCATTATGCCTCTGAATACCTTACTTGGATACGAATTCAGCCCCAAAGTACGGCCTCTTTAGAAACAGATGCACGTTTACTGGCTGCAAAAGCTTACATGGCACAGGGACTAAATGCGGAAGCATGGAAACAACTACCCCTGGAGCATGGGAAGTATTCTCTCCCTGAACGCTTGGAAATGGCAATAAAATTGACAGAAGCGGCATTTCAATTACAGGAAAAAAAATACGATGCGGCCATTGAACTGTACCAAGAAATACTGGATAGGATCGATTCCGATGAATGGGATTTGAACTACGAAGCGAATGTTCAATTGGCCTATATATATAGGTATAAAGCGGAACAAGATATTAATAGCATCCAAAATTTCAGCAAGGCCATTGATTACTATAAAAAAGCAGACTATTGGCTAAATCAATGCCCCCTTGCTTTATTGGGAACGTCGCATGATGCAGCTATCTGGAAAAACATCAATGATTTGTATGCCGATGCTATTGGCAGCAGCTATGCGCTTTTTCAGCAAACCCAAAACAAAGAATACATTGATCAGGCGCTGTTTTTTTCTTCCCGATCCAAGCAATGGGAAAAGGTCATTTGGGCCTGCCAAATGCCTGCTGAGTGGTGGTCTAACCCGGCATCCGAGTTGATAGCAGCCTGGCAAGGCCAAAGAAACGCTTATGCCTTTGAGTTGGATAGAGCGTATATTAAAGCCTTAATGGGGGAACGTGAAACGATAGTAGATTTAGACCAGTTGCAGAACGCCCTACAACTCAGTTCAGATAAACTGGCCAAGCATACCCCCGATTACTACATGTTGCTAAGGGTGGATGACTGGTCGGATCAGGTGCCTTATTCCTCGTACGTGCAAGAAAACCAGTACCTTTACGTCTATTTTTGGGGCAATAAGTTCTTGTATATTTTCCAGGTAAGTAATGAAGTCAACCAAGTATGGCGGATAGCGTTAGATGCGCCTTTCATGGAAGCGCTGGATGAATACGCCGAATTCACCCGTGGAAAAACAACAGATAAGCCTGCCTTGGAGGCTAGTCAAATCGATTACACCGAATTTGCAGGTGCTGCCCATTTTCTTTTTCAAAAATTGCTCCCCGAATTTCCCCAAAGCGCAGAGGAGAAAAAGCCAATTGACTTGATCTTGATTCCGGATGGCGCTTTATACTATTTGCCTTTTGAATGTTTATTGACCAGCCCTGCCAAACGCAGCAACTTTGCCATTTTGCCCTACCTCATCTATTCCGCTAACCTATACATCAGCCCTTACCTGAGCACTATTTCGCATCAGGAGGCTCGCGATATATGGCCTTTTGTTGCGCACCCGGCTTACATCAATCAACTTTGCTGGGGAGAAGCCGACAAGGTCTTGCTAAGCCTGGCAGAAGATGGGCATTCTGGGGCTTATCCTGTTTGCCAAACTGCTATGGCCGGTATTTTACCTTTGCAAACTTACCAGGCAGGTTTACCAGACAAAACGCAAGACCTCTGGTTGGCTGGTTTTTTCCATAAAATGGACAAGGGAGAAGATTCAGCATTGGCGCTTCGAGAGGCAAAAATCGAGTTCTTGGAAAGGCAGGTCAATACCCCGGGAAAAGCACATCCCCATTTTTGGGCGACTTTTATCAGCCCGGGGCTGCCAAAACCCGCTTTTTCAAAGCAATTGAATTTTTTGATCCAATGGCCTTATGCTCTATCTGCCGCCATATTGATATTGATTGTTGTACTTCTCAGGTACCGCCGAACTAGAAAAAAAATAGCTGCTTACTAGCTTTATCCAGCTCATTTAGATGCGCTAAACCCGATTTTAGAAAGTGGAAAAAAGTTTTTTTATGTTTTTTTTCATAAAAATGAGGGTCATTTTTTATGTTTTTTTTCACAAATCTAGCTTGTTGTTATTTTAAATAAAGATTTTATAAAGGATTTCAGTTGGTGTTTTTTTTCACAATAGCCTTGAAATGTCCTTTTATTTAGAAAATTATGCCTGCATATTTGTATCGTGAAAGGAAGATAATGAGGAGCGAGAAAGTTGATTGACAAAATGTATATGTTCATGGGATTATAATTAGTTGGTGTTGTCGTCCCGATAACGTCGGGACGCACAAACACTATTTCAAATAATCCCGGTCGAAAATAAAAAAAGGAGAACATACTTAAAGTAGTTCTCCTCGAATTAGGTCATGTTCATGGGATTACGAAAGTAATAGCAAGTTTTTTCTGAGATTACAATTTGTTAAGTGGAATAGTATTCCCTTTTTGCAAGAGCAAAATTAAACCTTAATCTGTCATATGCAAAAAAAAGGCAGATAATTTTGCTCAAAAGATTTAATTTTGGATATGTTCATGGGATTATAATTGAAAGGGTCGCGCTAAATGTGCGACTTTTTTTTTGCCCCTACCCGTCCTAATGTGCTTCTAACCAAGTACTTCCGACGCCCATCTCTACCAAAATGGGAACTTTCAGCCCCGGAATAGCATGCTTCATTTTATCCTCAATAATCGGCTTAATAATTTCCAATTCGTCTTTATGTGCATCAAAAACCAATTCATCGTGTACCTGTAGGATCATTTTGGATTGGAAACCGCGCTGCTCAAAAATCTGATGAATGTGGATCATGGCCAGCTTGATCATATCGGCAGCAGTTCCCTGAATCGGGGTGTTGATGGCGTTGCGTTCGGCATGGCTCCTGATCACCCCGTTGCGGGAATCAATATCGCGCAGGTACCGCCGCCGCCCCATCAGGGTTTTCACATACTTTGTCTCGCGGGCCTTCGTCACCGCATCATCCATAAAATGCTTCAAACCGGGATAGCTTCTGAAATACTGATCAATCAAATCTTTGGCCTCCGCGCGTTTGATGTCCAATTGTTGGGAGAGGTTGGTTGCTCCGGCGCCATAAATGATAGAAAAGTTCACCGTTTTGGCGCGATAGCGCTGCTCTTTGGTCACCTCGTCATAGCCTACCCCAAACACGCGCGCCGCTGTTGCCCGGTGGATGTCGCTACCCGACTGAAAAGCCTCCAGCATGGCCTCATCTCCACTCATCTCTGCTATAATGCGCAATTCTATCTGGGAGTAATCGGCTGCCAGCAACACGTGGTCGGTATCTCGCGGAATAAAAGCTTCGCGAACCTTAGCGCCTTCCGGCGTGCGGATGGGGATGTTTTGCAAATTGGGGTTGTTGGAGCTGAGGCGGCCGGTAGCAGCTAGCGCTTGATTGAAAGAGCTGTGTATGCGCCCGGTGCGAGGGTTGACCATCTTAGGCAGGGCATCCACATAGGTGGACTTGAGTTTGGAAAGCCCCCGGTGCTGCAAAATATCCTCCACAATGGGGTGGTCGTGTATCATTTCGGCCAGTTTTTCCTCATTGGTCGAGTATTGACCCGTTTGAGTCTTTTTCCAGCGGTAGGGGATGCGCATTTTTTCAAACAAAATTTCACCTACTTGCTTGGGTGAAGCGATGTTGAACGGTGTGCCAGCCAACTCGTATATTTTTTGTTCTACCTCTTTGATCTCCTGTTCCAATTCAACGGAATAGGCATTCAAAAAATCACAGTCAATATTCACCCCTTGGTATTCCATTTCCACCAGGGCATCCACCAGAGGCGCTTCAACGGTATCATACAAGTCCTGAAGCCCTTCGTCTTTTAGTCGCGGCGCGAGGTAGTTTTTCAACTGCAAGGTGACATCGGCGTCCTCGGCGGCGTATTCTTTCACTTTTTCTACTTCCACATCGCGCATGGTGATTTGCTGCTTCCCTTTTTCACCGATCAGCGATTTAATGGAAACAGGCTGATATTGCAAGTAGGTCTCTGACAAATAGTCCATATTGTGGCGCAACTCCGGTTCGAGCAGATAATGGGCGATCATCGTATCGAATATTGGGCCTTTTACCTGAACCTCATAGTGTTTCAGGACAATGGCGTCGTATTTGATGTTTTGGCCTATCTTCTCGATGTGCTCATTTTCCAATAATGGCTTGAATTCAGCAACGATACGCTTGGCTTCGGCTTGGTTTTCCGGAAAGGGTACATACCATGCTTCAAAAGGCTGGATCGCAAAAGAAAGCCCGACCAACTCCGCTTGTGTGGGGTCAATATGCGTGGTTTCCGAATCGAAGCAAAAAGAAGTTTGTTGGCTCAATAATGCGATGAGGGAAGTGCGCTTTTCAGGCGTATCCGCCAGATGGTATTCGTGTGGGGTGTTGTGGATGTTTTTATCGGCTACCGAGTGAGCCGGCGGAGCTACGGTAACGGCAGCTATTTCCGCTTCCCCAAACAAAGATCCCTGGGTAGCTTTTGCCGCAGGAGCCGCCTGCTCCTCTTCTCCCAAAATCTGCCGAGCCAGGGTTCTGAACTCCAGTTCTTTGAAAATAGCAGCTAGTTTGTCTTTATCGGGCGGATCCAATTCATACCGTTTGGCATCGAACTGAATGGGTACATTGACATCAATCAGCGCTAGTTTTTTGGACAATAGTCCCTGTTCTGCGTATTGGGAAACGTTGTCCTTTTGCTTGCCTTTGAGTTGATCAATATTCTCGAGCAAGCCTTCTACGGTGTCAAATTTTTCCAACAAAGCTGCCGCTGTTTTTTCGCCAATACCCGGTATGCCGGGAATGTTATCCACTTTGTCGCCTTGTAAGCCAAGCATATCCACTACTTGATCCACCCGCTTGATGCCCCAAGTTTCCAACACCTCTTTGACGCCTAATATATCAATGCCATTCCCTTGCCTCGATGGTTTGTACATATATATATGGTCTGACACCAGTTGGCCATAGTCTTTGTCGGGGGTCACCATATATACCGTAAAGCCTTCCTGCTCGGCCTGCTTGGCCAGGGTGCCGATCACATCGTCGGCTTCATAGCCTTGTAAAGTCACTACTGGAATGTGGAAGCCTTCAATAATCTGCTGAATATAAGGCATAGCAATGGTAATGTCTTCGGGCTGTGCCTCGCGGTTGGCTTTGTATTCGGGAAACCATTCATGCCGAAAGGTTGGCCCCGACAGGTCGAAGGCTACTGCAATATGGGTAGGTTTTTGGGCCTGCATCAGATCCCAGAGGGTGCGGGTAAAACCAGCTACTGCAGAGGTGTTTACCCCCTTAGAATTGATGAGCGGACGGGTGATGAAAGCGAAATGGGCGCGGTAAACCAACGCGTGTCCATCCAATAAAAAGAGCTTTTTTTCTGCCATAGCGGTGTAGGTTCAATGGATACAGCCAGAAAGTTCTGGCCTTCGGGTGAATATTATGGTGTAAATGCAAAAATTGAAACAGGCTGTGCAAGATAAGGGATCGAATCGGGGTGGCGTAGTTTTTTGGTAGAAAATATATCGGCGTTTTGTTCTGTTAAGCATTCGTTTTAGTTGGTAACCGTTTTATATCTGTTGCATCACCTTGCCTTACCTTTATAGAAATGATTATATCTCGCCCATCCTGATCAACCAACCTAATCGGATTCCCCATCACATGATTAAACGGACTACAGCCAGCATACTCCTCCGCCAACGGATCCACCGACAAAACCGCCCCAGCCCGGCCGGGTCTTTTTCCTAGCCCGGCTTAAAGATACCGATTCTGTTGCTGCCTTACAAGTGTTGTTCTTTGCAATAGTAGTTTTCATTGCCTTTTTCATAGACGGCTAAGGTACAGCGCACTGCAGACTAAGGTTGCTAATAAAAGCCGACAGCGGGCTTGGAGTGGGGCGAGTTGGGGTGTGAATTCTTCCCCCGCTTGTATCGAACGAGGGAAGTGATTTTCAATGTTATCTCAAAGTCTTTAGCTTTTCCTCTATTGAAGCAACAACTTCTTTTTCTTCCTTTTTTATCATCCATTTAAAAAATAGTATTAAAAATAAAAGTGCTAAAATTGGTATTAGCCAAAACTCAACCTTTAAACTTTTTGTGCTTGCAAGAACAAAAACGGAAAGAGGTACAACTAAAAATAAAGAAAAAGATCTTAATGCTGGTTTAATTGTAATATCCAATACTCTTTTATCCTTTTTATAATTAATGTAAATATCTTGAGCTTCAATAACTTTGCTAGTAAATTTAGGTACTACAACCCTATTATTGTCTATGATTTTTTTGATATAGTATTCATAGGAAATCATATTGTTCCAATCATTCTTGCTCTTAGTCCAACTGCTAAACACCTCAACGAAGTCCTTTCTACCTAAATTACAAGGTATTCTGATGGATGAGTAAAATATGTTTTTGAACATGTGGATTATTGCTTAAATAGTTCAAATTATTTATTTGTTTCTTCAACCGACTTAACCTCGGTTTCACCCCTCAAGTGCTTATCTATCAAATCCTGGGTAACTAATCCTGCCTGAATAATGTTGCTTATCAGGTCAATTTTATTACTTGATATAGCAATGTCTATGGCTTCTCTGCCAAGACCTATCTCTTCTAACTTTGGGCATTCCGAGCGACATAAAGGGCTACGCCGGTAAATACGATATTGGGCAACCAAATACCTACAATAACTGGTATGGTCTGTTCGGTAGCAAATACGATAGCAAAGCGCGAAAAGAAAATATACAAAGCCCCGATACCAATGCCGATGGCCAAATGCAGACCAATACCTCCGCGCACCTTACGGGCCGCAATGGAAAGGCCAATAATGGTCAATATAAAAATGGTAAAAGGTTCTGCCGTTCGGCGGTAGAGTTCTATTTCGTATTTCATGGTATTGCCCACGCCTCGACTTCGCTGATTTGCAATGTATTTCCTGAGTTCTGGTGAAGTCATCATCGTATGTTGCTCCTGATAATCGACAAAATCGGCGGGAGTAAAGGCAATAGTCGTGTCCATTTCTTTACCTGGGCCTAATTCAATACTTTCCTCCAGGCCGTCGAAGGTGCGAATTTCGTAATTGCGCAATTTCCAGCGGCTGGGCGGCCCAATCCATTCTGCTGAATTGGCTTTCAACAAATAGACCAATTCGCCATCTTTGAAATGTTCGAGCCTAAATCGTCGGGCGGTGGAGTCGCTTTTCCGATAGTAATTGATGTAAATTTTCGTATCAGGAGCTACAAACATGTGCACATCGCGGGTTTTGCCTTTGTCGTTGTCTTGCCAGATGTATTTGTACACCAGTTCCAGTCGGGTATTGTTGCCTTTGGGTATGAAGTAGTGATTGCCCACATAGTGTAACAGCGCGATTAAAGACGCAGCTATCAGGTAAGGCTGTAACAAGCGCCTAAAACTGACCCCAGCATTGAAAATGGAAATGATCTCTGAATTGTAGGCCATTCTGGAGGTGAAAAAAATCACTGCAATGAGTGTAAAAAGCGGCCATAGCAATCCGTCGATGTACAATATAAAATTAGGGAAATAGTCAATTAGGATCTCTTTGCGGGTAATCGGCTCTTCGATGAATTTTTCTACTTTTTCACTAAAATCTATGATCACAGAAATCATCGTGAAGATGAGTACCGTAAAAAAGAAGGTGCTCAAAAATTTGCGAATAATATAAGCATCGAGTGTTTTGATCATGTTTTTTTGTTCCTAGTTCCTGGTTTTCCTGCCCCCGTCCGATCCGGAGTCGTCCCGCCCGGATTGATCCGGTCGGGCGACTGAAAGGCGGGGGTCTCAAGTTTCAAGTTTCTGGTTTAGCACTGCTTGAAACTAAAAATATTTCACGCACACATTTTTCGCTTCTGTAAAAAAGCGCAGCGCTTCCAGGCCGCCTTCCCTGCCTACACCAGAATGTTTGACTCCTCCAAATGGCGTTCTCAAATCGCGCAGCATCCAGCAATTGATCCAGACAATGCCCGCCTGAATTTGTTCGGCTATTCGATGCGCCTTGCCTATATCCTGTGTCCAAATGGTAGCAGCCAGGCCATAAACGGTGCCATTGGCCAGTTGCAGCGCTTCCTCCTCTGTATCAAATGGCGCGATGGTGACTACCGGGCCAAAAATTTCCTCTTGATTGGTTCGGCATTCCAGTGGCAAGCCTTCGATAACAGCCGGACGGATAAAATAACCTCCTTCCAGTTCGCCCTGCATTTCTAAACGAGTACCTCCACAAAGGATTTTACCACCTTCTAATTCGGCCAAGGACAAATAATGCTGTATTTTTTCCAAGTGTTGGCTCGAAACAACCGCTCCGAGGTCAGTTACAGTTGCCATTGGCGCGCCTACTTTCAAAAACTGAGTCCGTTTGACCAGCTCTTCTTTAAATTGATCGTAAATGGGGCGCTGTACATATATTCTCGATCCACACAGACAAATTTGCCCGTTGTTGGAAAACGAAGAACACAGGGTATTGACCATCATATCGTCGAAATTGCAATCGGCAAAAACGAGGACAGGATTTTTTCCACCCAATTCTAGCGATAGTTTTTTGAAAGCGGGAGCCGCCGTTTGTGCGATCAGCTTTCCCGTAGAAGTACCGCCAGTAAAGGATATGGCTTTTATATCGTCATGTTCAACGATGGCGTGCCCCGCTTTGTTGCCCAGTCCATGCACTACATTGAGCACTCCCGGAGGCAACCCTGCTTCCATGCAGGCTTTAGAAAGCATAAAGGCGGTCATTGGAGTCAGCTCGGAAGGCTTAGCAACCACGCAATTGCCCGCTGCCAACGCTGGAGCAATTTTCCAGGTGAACAAGTACAAGGGCAAATTCCAGGGAGAAATACAGCCCACAACACCCAAAGGCTGCCGCAGGGTGTAATTGATGGCCTCCCGTTCTACGTGGTGCGATTCAGAGCTGAAATGGAGGATTGCCGTAGCAAAATGGCGAAAGTTCGATTGGGCGCGGGGAATATCGACGCCCATCGACATCGTCAAGGGCTTGCCAGAATCCGTGCTTTCTGCTTTGGCAAAAGCTTCTGTATTTTGTTCTATGATGTCGGCTATGCGCATGAGCAAGCCAAAACGCTTGCGCAGACCACAAGTGGACCAATCGGGAAACGCTCTTTTAGCGGCAGCAACGGCCTTTTCAACATCTTCCACATCGGAATCGGGTAAGTAGGAATAGACTTTTCCCGTGGCGGGATTGATGTTGTCCAGGTACTCGCCTGAGGTGGCAGGTACCAGGACGCCATCGATGTAATTCTTGATATATTTTTCAGGTGTCATGTTGGCAGCGGATATAGCCTTCAAAGATACCCCGAAAATAATGAGTGTGCCAAAGACTTGGGCGACAAAATTACTGGAACGGACTTATTTCCAAATCACTTTGGCTGAATAAGCGCTGTTGCCCACTCGTATTTGGTAAATGTAAGTGCCCTTTGGCAATTCACTGCCATCTACCAACAAAGAAAAAATACCCGGATGTAATTCCTGGTTTAAAAATGTTTTCACCAACTCACCTGAAGCATTGTAAAGTTTGATTTCTACCTTTTCTTTTGCTGTTAGTGAAAAGTGCAGGGTTTGATTTTGCTGAGTAGGGTTAGGATAAATGGAGAGCAGCGCAAAGTTTTTTTCTCCAAGATTACCTTTAGTGCCGCTGCCAGTTTGGGGCGGATCGTTGGGTGCCGGGGTATCTTGAACGGGTTTGGGGGCGCTTGGAGTGGGTGCCTGCGTGAGGTGATTTTCACCATCGGCAGTTTTCCAGCCTTGATCAAAAGACTCCCCTGATTGCACGGCGTTGATCGCGCCATAGTACCAGTCGGCCTGCACCTGAGCATCCTGGACATCCAGAATAAAATAGCCGTGGTCGATGAGGTTGTTGTATTTGAGATGAGGGTTGGGATTGCCTAGGCTAAAGCCAGGGAAAGGCTCTATCGGGTTGTTGATCTGGAATTGCAGGGTTTGGGCTGTCGCCAAATCTGTATTTTCATCAAAATTGGCAGAGCTGATGCTTGGTGTAGCAAACTCTACAGCAACACTGCCCGCGCCTGTGGCGGCATCATACGTGGCGGAAGGATTGTAAAATGGGAAATCGCCCAGTCCAGGAATGGTTTGGAAAACCAGGTTGACCGGATTAGGTGCGACATCAAAAGCAAAGGCACTGTGGAAATCGCCAGTCAGAATAACCGTATTATCTATGTTGTTGTCGGCAATATATTGCAACACTTCTGCACGCTCGGCGGGATAGCCATCCCAAATATCCAGGAAGGAACTTTCCAATTGATCAAAAGTGAAAGTAGGGTCGGCCAAAGCAGCCCAGCCCACATTGAATTCGGCCACGATAACCTGCTGACCAATTACTTTCCATTTGGCATTGGACTGGCTCAATTGGTCGAAGAACCAGGCCTTTTGTGTTGCGCCCAACAAAGTGCGATCAGTAGATAACAAAGCGGGGTCATTGACATCCAGGATTTGCTCCTCACGGCCTTCTAAGCGGGTATCCAGCATAATTAAGTCCATCAAATTGCCGTAACTAATATTGCGGTAAACCCGGGTATCATCGTTTTCGCGGATGGGCATCCATTCGAAATAGGCTTGTTTAGCAACTGCTTTGCGGGTTTCCCAACTGCCTTCTGTGTCTTCATTGTGATTTTGAGCGCCGGCCACATAAGCATCATTCGCCGATTCATGATCGTCCCAAACGGCAATAAAAGCGTGCTGTTGGTGTGCTCTCGCCAAACAGGTATCAAGCCTGTAGGTGGAATAGCGGCTGCGGTACTCTTCCAGCGCAATTATTTCTGTCCCCGGTTCCAGAAGTCGTATATCAAATAAGTTGCTGTCGCCGTAAATACCATTGCCATATTCGTAAATATAGTCGCCCAAATGGATGATAGCATCCAAGTCGGTGCGTTCCGCTAGGCGTTGGTAAGCATTGAAGTAGCCCGCCTGGTAATTGCTGCAGGATACCACGCCAAACTTGAGTTGGTCAGCTTGATCGGTAGCAGGTGTTGTTTTTGTTTTACCGATTAGAGAATTTTTGTTCATTACTGTGAAATAATAATAATAGGTAGTACCCGCTTGAAGCCCCTCAACGTCCACTTTTACGGTATAGTCTCTTTCGGCGGAAGTTGAGAAAGTGCCACTAGCTACCAGGTTTTCAAAATCCACATCAGTAGCCATTCTCCAACTGACTTCTATGGGTTCAATTCCTATTTCGTCAGGAGTTACTCTAGTCCAAATAATTACCCGGTCGTGCAGTGGATCGCCGGAAGCTACACCGTGGTAAAAGGGTGCCCAATTGGGGTTGATGGTACTTGGGCCGGAGCGAAACACCGCTTTGTCTTGATGGAACAGCGTTGTTTGACCACAGGCCAGGTAAGCCCCAAGAGAGAGCAGTGCTGATAACAATAAATGCTTTTTCATAATAAGGATTTTGTTTATGCAAAAGAAACTCTCCCATATTAATTAGAGGTAAAGTACACAAAATATTCTACTTTTGAGCCAGAGGAAAAGAACCAAAGCACCATGGAGGAAGCCTATCTATACGATGTGGTCAGAACACCACGGGGAAAAGGGAAAAAGACTGGCGCGCTCTACGAAGTAAAGCCCATCGACCTGCTCACCGCAATACTATTGTCACTGGAAAGTCGCAATCAACTGGATCATAGGATGATAGACGACCTGATTATCGGATGTGTCACACCAGTAGATGATCAGGGGTACAATATAGCTCGTGCTGCATTGCTCAAACTAGGCTGGTATGAGGCGGTAGGTGGCATGCAAGTCAATCGCTATTGTGCTTCAGGCCTGGAAGCGGTCAACTTAGCCGCCATGAAAATACGATCCGGTTGGGATCAACTCATTGTTGCTGGAGGGGTGGAGAGCATGAGCCGCATTCCAATGGGCAGCGATGGAGGAGCTTTGCTATACGATCCGGAAGTGATTATTGCCACGAATTATATTCCACAGGGCATATCTGCCGACTTGTTGGCTACACTCAATGGTTTTGACCGTCAGGCAGTAGATACTTATGCACTGCAATCCCATCATCGGGCAGCGGTGGCTGTGGAAAAAGGTTATTTCAATGAAGCGATTGTACCAATCCACGATCAAAATGGATTATTGATTTTAGATCGAGATGAAAGCATTCGCCCAGATACCAGCCTGGAAATGTTGGAGCGGCTTCACCCTGCTTTTGCAGCATTGGGTCAGCAGGGATTCGACGATATGGCCATTCAAAAATACCCCGTTTTGCAAAAAATTGACCACGTGCATACTGCTGGCAACAGTTCCGCTATCGTCGATGGAGCAGCACTGGTGTTGTTGGGAAATAAGGCTATCGGGGAACAACAAGGATGGAAGCCCAGAGCCAGAATTCGAGCAGCAGCGACGGTCAGCGTAGAGCCTACCTTGATGTTGAACGGACCAGCTCCTGCTGCCAGAAAGGCATTGCAACTGGCAGGCATGGAGGTAGCTGATGTGGATTTGTGGGAGTGTAATGAAGCATTTGCCGCAGTGGTGTTGAATTTTCAGCGCGACCTCGACCTGGATGGCGAGCGCCTGAATGTGAATGGAGGTGCCATTGCGCTGGGACATCCTTTAGGGGCAACAGGTGCTATTTTGCTGGGGGGCTTGTTGTGTGAATTGGAACGCAGAAATCTGAATACAGGGCTGGTTTGCTTGTGCGCCGGAGGGGGTTTAGGCGTGGCAACCATTATCGAACGCATATAGATTTTGGCCAAACTTTTGTCTAAGTAACGCAGCAAAATTAAGTTCCCGATTTTGTCCTTAACCTAGCGGGCTAAACGGTTCATTTTAAGTGTGAGTAAGGACTTTGATCAATTGGGAAGTCATTTTTTGCACACTACTAAAGTTAAATAAGCATGATTTTGTATAATGTAACCATCAAGATTGACAACCAACTCCATGCTGATTGGTTGCAGTGGATGCTGGAAGTACATATTCCGGATGTCATGGCTACCGGGCTTTTTTTAGAAAATAAAGTTTGCCGATTGCTGGGGGAGGAGGACATGGATGGCCCTACTTACGCGGTGCAATACCTTTGTGAAAGCATGGCTCATTTTCAAACTTACCAGCAAATGCACGCCGCACGCCTGCAAAAAGAACACAGCGATCGCTATCAAGGGCATTATGTGGCATTCCGCACTTTAATGCAAGTGGTGGCAGGTAGCAGCAATGTGTCGGGGTGGAATTAAAAGAAAACAACTTCCAGCATGTCAGATACTATTGGGAAGCTTTGTTCAACAGCTTAGGAATAGCCTCTTTTGAGGTAATATAGCCCTATAGGCAAGCCGCCGCCCGGAAAAAAATTAGCTTCCCTTTTCAACCATCTTTAGCTTCTACTGTTATTCGTTGCGTATGCAACCAAATAACACATGTAAAGCTGGTAATAACCCTTTAGACTCGTTGGTTTTTCTGACCAACCGGGTCGGGCGGTTATTGGCCAACGAAATCCGCAAGCAATCCAATATGGAAGAAGATTGGGGCATACAGCCCCATCATATTGGTATTTTGGTGGATCTTTGGATGTACGATGGGTTGCGACAACAGGACTTGGTGATTTCGCTAATTAAAGACAAAGGCACGATAGCCCGGGCGCTGGATGCGCTGGAAAATCAAGGCTTTTTAACCCGGGTAGCAGACACCCACGACAAGCGCAACAAACGCATTTTCCTAACCGCTGAAGGGATTGCCCTAAAAGAGCAACTTTGGCCTTATGCCCAGTTGGTCATGCAACAAGCGACAAGCGGTATTGATGCGCACGAACTGGAGGTTTGCAAGTGTGTGCTGCAAAAAATATACCACCGCCTGAACGTTCAGGATACAAAGCCAACCTATTCAAAAAAAGAAAAAAGTGCTATATGAATAAGACTTTACGCCGCGTTGGAGTATTTCTTGGTTTTTTGGTTTTGTTTGGCTCTTTTGCGGCATCCCGCTTTTTAAGCCAACAAAAAGAACCTCCTAAAAGAAAACCAATATCTAACGAAAGCCCTGCTGTTGACACCCTTCATGTATGGAATCGTCAAATTTCCACTACCCTCGAAGTACAAGGTGTGCTTACCGCTTTTGATAAAATCGAGCTATTTGCCGAAGTATCGGGTGTCTTGAAAAGCACCTCCCAACCGTTTAAAGTGGGCAGTTTTTTTTCAAAAAACGCGCTGTTGATCAGCATTGAAGAAGAGGAAGCTAAGTTGTCCTTGCTGGCGCAAAAAAGCAGCCTACTCAATGCCATCACCCAAATGATGCCCGACCTGAAAATTGATTACCCGGAGAGCTTTGGCCAATGGCAGGCTTACCTGAATGCTTTCGATCCGGAAAAATCCATTACTGCTTTTCCTAATCCGGTGAATCAGCAGGAGAAGTATTTCATTGCTTCTCGCAATCTGTACAATCAGTACTATACCATCAAAAGTGTGGAAGAACGCTTGAGCAAGTACAAGATATATGCGCCATTTAGTGGGGTAATTACCCAAAGTAGCATCAATCAGGGTGCCGTGGTGCGTGCCGGCCAAAAGCTGGGCGAACTGATGAATACGGCCAACTATGAATTGGAAACAACTGTGGCATTGCGCGACTTGAAATACATCACAGTCGGTCAAAGCGTTGCGCTTTTTTCCGAAGATATTGATGGCCAATGGCAGGGTAAAGTAAAACGCATCAGCGATCAGGTGGATGGCAACACCCAAACGGTTAAAGTTTTCATCGGTGCTTCCGGCAATGGGCTGCGCGAAGGGATGTACCTGCGGGGAATGCTAGCCGCGAGTAGTATTGAAAATGCGGTGGAACTACCTCGAGAGTTGCTCATTGATCAGAAAGCGGTTTATGTATTGCAAGATTCCAGCTTGGCGTTGAAAACAATACAAGTGCTGAAAATTACCGAATCGGCTGCCATTGTGCGAGGTTTGGAAAATGGAACACCTATTTTGAAAACTTTGGTATCAGGTTTGTTTGACGGAATAAAAGTGAGGGTTGCCAATACAGCCAGCAGTTCGTCTTCCACCCCGGCTTTGTCGGAATAAAAATTCAGTGCGATGCGTGCGGTAATCAATTATTTTATAAAAAATCCGGTGGCGGCCAATCTGATCATGTTTGGCATCTTGATCATGGGCTATTTTGGCTTGAACAGCATGAAGTCCACTTTTTTTCCAGAAGTAGAAAGCCGGAATATCCTGATTCAAATCGTTTACCCCGGTGCTTCTCCGTCCGAGATAGAAGAGGGGATCGTCAATAAAATTGAAGAGAACCTCAAGGGGGTGACAGGGGTAGAACGTTACACTTCTGTATCCTCAGAAAATGCCGGAACGGTTATTGTCGAAGCATTTAAAGGGTATAAAACCGATCTGGTTTTGCAGGATGTCAAAAATGCGGTGGATCAAATCAGTTCTTTCCCTGTCGGTATGGAACCGCCTATTATTTTCAAACAGGAGAATTTGGGTTTTGCCATCAATTTTGCTTTAAGTGGTCCTTCCGATTTAGCCGCCCTCAAGCGATATGGCCGCAAAGTAGAAGACGAACTACTGGCGATGGAAGGGATTTCAAAGGTGGAACTGAGTGGTTTTCCGGAGGAGGAAATCGAGATCGCTTTTCGAGAAAAAGACCTACGGGCTTATCAATTGACCTTTCAACAAGCAGCGCAAGCAGTTCGGGCGACCAATTTGGAAATAACCGGAGGCACCATCAAGGGCGAAAAGGAAGAATTGCTGCTGCGCGCCCGAAATAAAGCCTATTACGCAGAAGGCCTTAGAGATATTGTAGTCAAAACCAATCAGGATGGCAGTGTGGTATTGCTGCATCAAGTGGCCGACATCATCGACAAATGGGCCGACAATCCCAACCGCAGCTACCTCAATGGCCAACAATCGGTGGTGGTAACCGTACAGAATACCCTGGAGGAAGATATGCTCACCATCACGGAAATGGTCAACGACTACATCGAGCAGTTCAATCAGGAAAACCAGGAAGTAAAAGCCACCTTGATCCGCGATGGATCCGTTCTTTTGCGGCAAAGAATTGATTTATTGACAGAAAATGGCATACTGGGGTTTTGTATCGTTGTATTGCTACTGGCTATGTTTTTGCACTGGCGTTTGGCCTTTTGGGTAGCCATTGCCATCCCGGTTTCCTTTGCTGGTATGTTCCTTTTGGCTGATGCCGTTGGCGTGACCATCAATGTGATTTCTCTGTTTGGCATGATCATCGTCGTGGGCATTCTAGTAGATGACGGCATTGTGATTGGAGAGAATATCTATCAAAAATATGAACAGGGTGTGCCCCGGCTTAAAGCAGCTTTGGATGGCACCATCGAAGTGTTGCCTGCTGTTTTTGCTGCTATCCTGACGACGGTTATAGCGTTTGCCTCCTTCTTGTTCATTGAAGGGCAATTGGGCGATTTTTTCAGCCAAATGGCCATTGTGGTGATGTTATCGCTCATTTTTTCACTGATTGAAGGCGCCATCATACTGCCTACGCATGTCGCTCATAGCAAGGCATTGAGCCCCGACCGGAAGCCCAACTGGGTACAAGAGGGGCTAGACCGCATGATGTATTGGATGAGTAAGCGGTTTTATTTGCCTGTACTGAAAGCGGCTACGTATAATAAATTTTTAACAGTCGCGGTATTCATCGGTCTTTTATTGCTCACTTTTGGCGCTATGGGGGGCGGAATCATTCAATCCACTTTTTTCCCAATTATAGAACGAGACGATATTGAAATCAGCCTGCAAATGCCTGCGGGAACCAGCGAAAACATCACCACTAATCGGCTTTCTCATATCGAAGCAGCAGCCTGGCGGGCCAATGAAAAGCTGAGCAAGCGTTTCTTTAATGATGAAAAGCAGGCCATACTAAGGGTAGAAAAAAACATAGGGCCTTCTACTTACCAGGGAAGCCTCAGTATCGCGTTGCTGGATGGTGAATCCCGCGACAGCTTGTCATTGAGGGAAGTAACCAATACGATTCGGGAAGAAGCAGGCCTGATGCCCGATGTAGAAGTGATCACATATGGGCAACGCTCGGCATTTGGAAAGCCCATTTCCATCTCCTTGGTCGGCGATAACATTGAAGAACTCCGGGCTGCAACTGTCCATGTCAAAAAAGAAATGCAGCAACTCGAAGAACTGGCCGATGTGGTGGACAACAACCAGGAAGGCTTGAGGGAGGTCAATATCGAACTGAAAGAAAAAGCCCTTTTCCTGGGGCTCAATATCCAAGAAGTACTCACCCAGGTGAGAAATGGTTTTTTTGGCAATGAAGTGCAACGCCTCCAACGTGGTCGTGACGAGGTACGGGTATGGGCGCGGTATGCAGAAGAAGATCGCACAGACATTACCCAACTCGAAAACATGCGCATCCGTTTTCAGGACGGGCGCGAGTTTCCCCTTTCGGAAATTGCCGAGTTGAGCATCAAACGAGGCATCATCAACATCAACCACATTGATGGAAAACGAGAAATCAAGATCGAATCGGATGTTTCACGCGATGATGTATCCGTCAGCGATATTACCAACAACCTAAGGGATGAAATGCTGCCGGCCATCCTGAAAAACTACCCTTCCGTAACAGCGCTTTTTGAAGGGCAAAACCGAGAGCAGGAAAAATCGGTGAAGTCGATGCAAACCGTTGGCAGCATTATGCTGGCGTTGATGTTTTTCATCATTGCCTTGACTTTCCGTTCCATTGGGCAAGCCATAGTTGTATTTTTGCTCATCCCTTTTGGCATGATTGGGGTGGGTTGGGGGCATTGGGTGATGGGTGCTCCGATTAGTTTGTTTTCTGCCCTGGGCATCATCGCGTTGATCGGTATTTTGGTGAACGATTCCTTAGTATTTGTGAGTACCTACAACAAACTCATTGAGGATGGAATGCCTCAAATGGAGGCCATTTATGAAGCGGGGGGGAGCCGATTTCGCCCTATTCTACTCACATCCCTGACAACATTTGCCGGGTTAATGCCGCTATTGTTTGAAAAAAGCCTGCAAGCCCAGTTCCTGATTCCAATGGCCATATCGGTCTCTTTTGGGCTATTGGCTGTCACGGTGGTCAATTTGGTATTACTCCCCGTGTTATTGATTGTACTCAACCGGGCTAAAGTATATGCCACCTATGCCTGGAACGGGGTGAAACCCAACTACGAAGACGTTGAAGTAGGCGTAAAAAGGGAAAGTGGGTATGAATTTTTGTGGTATGTGATTTTAACGGTAGTGGGATTGGTAGCGGCATTGTCCTTTATTTTGTAAAATTAGCAGATGAAGGCAGTTTAAAAACAGAAACTTGGAAATAATGAAACGGATTGCGTTGGACATGGACGAGGTGATTGCCGATGTGTCGCCCAAATTTCTCGATCTGTACGAGGAAACTTTTGGGTATCGCCTGAAGCGGGAGGAGTATTGGGGAAAGAAGATATACCAAATCAATGGGGCAGAACAGATTCGGGATCGGCTGCACGACAAAGGTTTTTTTCGGGACTTACCTGTGATGCCGGGCAGCCAAGAGGTGGTACAGGATTTGATGCGCGATCACGAGATATTCATTGTCACCGCTGCGATGGAATTCCGCAACTCTTTTGAAGATAAATACGACTGGTTAGTGGATCACTTTCCTTTTATTCACTGGAAAAATGTGGTTTTTTGTGGCGATAAAAGCATCATTGAGGCAGATTATATGATTGATGACCACGTGTCCAATTTGGAGAAATTCAAAGGCAAAGGCATCCTTTATACGGCTACGCACAATGCGCATGAAAACCGCTTTATCCGAGTCAACAACTGGGAAGAAA
>CALMIR010000203.1 GCA_937864265.1 uncultured Saprospirales bacterium
TTTATCATGCTCCCGCTTTTATATCTAAATACCACTAATTTGTAGCACACTCATTTAATTTTTATATTTGTAAATGCTACCCTTGCGTATAGCATCTTTATTTGACGATAAACACCCAAACAAACCCGATGCTACTTATTACAAAACCAGCCAAAATAACTAGACTTCTTTTTTGTGTACTGCTGTTTTACCCGCTAATATCAGGAGCACAACTCAACCATCATTTTGAAAACGCCATTCACATCAAATGCCCTTTAGGTTATATTTCTGATATAGTTAGAGACGACAACCATTTTTTGTGGATAGGGGGTGATGGCGGATTACTCCGCTACGATGGGTTACAATTCAAACACTATTTGCATAACCCCGCCGACTCCCTGTCGATTATGCCTGGCTATATTTCCCGGTTTTATTATGAAAAAGACAAGGAAAAGTTGTGGATGGCTTTTTTTGGAAATGAATCGAAAGGATTCAGTGTCTTGGATTTGAGGACAGAAAAGTTCTCTAACTTCCCGAGCGATCTCGACAACTCAAAAGGACTTCCGGCAGGGGACATTAATTGGATTTTCAAAGACCACTGGGGTTATTTTTGGTTTAGCGTACGCGGATACGGACTGACCCGTTTGGATACCGAAAGCAATACCTATGAGAACGTTACCTATCAGCCAACACCTCAGGAAGATGGGTTAAGCATGAGTCTGCACAATCGATTTGATGATTTTTCTCATGATATTCACAATGACTCCATCATTTGGCTGGCATCCGGTAGCGGCCTGCTTCGTTTTAACCTGGTTACACACCAGTATCGCAAATACTTTTCACCTGATAAATACGATGAGACCTCTATGGAGCTTAGGTCTGTTTTGCACCATAGCAATGGAAAAGTTTATGCGGGTACAAGGGGAGGGACGCTGCTGGAATTGGATACCCTGACCAGGCAACTTGTGCCAGCTCCATTGGATAGGTACACCTCGCAGAATGTCCACTTTACGGCTATCAGCAGTATTGTTTCTAAATCAAAAGATCGGCTGCTGCTTACTGTTCGGCAGGGCATGGTCGATGAAAGTGGCGAAAAATACACCCCAGCCACAGGTTTTAAAGTATTGCAAAAGGTAGATAAACAATGGAAATTGGTAGGCGTTTGTGCGTTTTGGAACTATGCGCACACTTTGAATAAAGGTGAATTTTAAGCACCTGTTACCAAATACCCTGTATAACCTAAAAGCTCCTTTTCTCCCTAGAAAACACCTAAAACAAATGTTCATCGCGCAGGATGATGTGGCTGTCCCCCTTTATCCTTCCACGCAGATTCTGGCGGAATCGGTGTTGGAAAAATGCCTAGGGGTGTCGGAAGAAAAGTAATTATGTAGTATGCGAAAAATTACTATATATTTCAGGTGGTTTTAGATGGGGTGGCGGCTTGCTGCCCTATTTATTGTATTTCAATTGATAGGCTTAGGTGCGCCCCTCATATCTGCTTGATGTAGCATCATTTTTACACAGCGGGCAACCTTTTTCAAAAGGCTTGCCTCTTTTTATAAAAGAAAACACATTACATTTGCAGCACATTTCTCTGAGGGAGTTTTAATAAACCTCAAAATGAACACTATCCTTGCTACCCTAGTAGCTCAATTCCGAACAAGCATCCATCAATAAAAAATCGAAAAAATGGCTCGAAAGGCCGCATTTTTTTATTTAAAACGTTACCACTTACAAAACATATCGTCAAATAGATCGTTCTAGCGACGGCTTAATGACAAAAAACCATCAATTCATTTTAACAAAATCAAATTTATTATGCAAAATCTGTTTTTGAAACTTTCAGGCTTTGCCTTCCTTCTTACACTATTGATTGCTACGGGTTGTGATCCTGATGACCCGATTGTTGACCCTCTGGGACCAGATGCATCTCTTGTTGAAGAAGCAGGCTTCCTTTCTGATGACTCTAATATCGAAGAAGGCGAAACTTTTAGCGTAAAATTGCGCTTATTCACAGGCGATACTGACCTGAGCAACCTGACTTTCAAAGTGGACGGTGCGGCAGTGCCCGGCGCTAATATCGGCGACTACATCAAAAACATTACTTCTTCCAACAGCGGCAGCATTACACCACAAAACCCATTGTTGGTAACCGGTGATGACAAGCTGGGCGCTACTTACGAAATCGAAATCACACCTTTCGGCCAATTGGTGGACGAGACTGTAACCTACTCTTTTGAAATCAAAGACGACGGTGGTTTGAGCGATGAAGTTTCTATTGATGTCACTGTCATTTTCACGGGCACACCTACTGAAATGGAAATCAACGGTGTATTGTTCAACCAGTCTGGCCCTGCAGGTACAGGTGGTTTGGATTTGGACGCAGGTAACGGCACTGGTAGTGGCGATGCCTCTGCTGAAATCCGCGATATGGGCATCGACTGTGCACTGCCTAATGCTTCCAACTGGAGAAAACAAATGGGCGCTGTAAACGGCACAGAAGTAAGACAAGTTGACCTTGCTGCGGTAGAAGGTTTCACTTTTGACGATGCCAAAACAAAAGAAGCCATCCAGGGGGCTTACGATTCTGGGATCACTTTCTCCAGCGCGGCTACTACACCATGTTCTGGTTCTCCAGTAACTGTTCAATACGTAACCGATCCGGTTTCTGAAGGTGATATGTTCGTTGTGAAAAAAGGTACTACCTACTACTTGGTGCGTGTGGACGCAGTTACAGTAACAACGAACAACAACGACGACAACTACGAAGTATCTATCAAATACTAATAGGGTTCTTTGAATGCTTCTTTCTGAAAGAAAAGAAAAGTCATATCTTTAGGTATGGCTTTTCTTTTTTCAAAAAAGCTGATCATGAATTTGTCGCATTTCAAAACAATCGCTTTACTAAGCATTTGCTTGCCAGTGGCCTCGCTTTCTGCCCAATGTGAATTCATTGTAGAAGACATTGATTTTTTCGATAGCACCCGCTTGCTGACTTCCAAACCCGTGCCCATTGGCTTCCTCATTCCCAGCATGTACGAAACCATCAAAGGCCCGCGCCTGATCGACGAAGCCCAAGCCATGTTTTCGTTCACCGAAAGCGCTCGTGAAGACAGCATCAATTCCTTTTTTCTGACCTTATTGGCCGAAGAATACGATTTTCTAAGCATCGAATCGGATCAAAATGTGTTATTGGCGTTGGAAGATTCTACGGTAGTGGGCTTGCTTAATTTTCCCGACAGGGGTACGTTCAATCCCAAAACCAACATGCGCTTGTACCAACATACCTGTGTCGTACCCATTGACATTTTATACCGACTGAGTTTTTCTAAAATCATCATGATTCGCATCGAATACGAAAACAAGAAAAAGACCATCGCCCTATCCAATGACCAGCAAAAGGAGCTTCAAAAAATATTTCGCTGCGTAGGCGAAAGAGCCGGGTTATTCAAAGATAAGCCATAAAAAAAGGCCAGGAAAAACTCCTGGCCCTCGGTAATGTCTGTGTTTTTGGGTCTTTTTTTTCTTTACGGACAAGCGACATCCATGAGGTTGCTGCCCCAGCAGTGCCAATTGGTATCCTGAAATCTTTCTTTGTCCTTCACCCGGCCATCCTGGCCAATGCTATTCCATTCAATTTCCAGTAAATTACCGCTGCCGGCTCTGAACACATCATAAGCCCGGTCGTAAGGCGTAGCGCCGTTCTCTTCCTGGTACTCGATGTAATCGCCATTTTCAACCACATTCGGGGTGATATTGGTGTAGCGGATAGCCTCTACCCCATTGCCATTATCGCGAAGGTAGTCGGCTTGGATAAAGGGGCGCGGATTGTTGCCATCCTGATAAAGCGTCCAATTGGCGTACGAGCCGTCAAAAGCGGTGATACCGGAATACCACAATACATCGGTAAAGCCGCCGGCTTGAGAGATGTACATTTCCCATTCCACCTCATCGTTGGGCAGTATGGTGCCGTACAGTTTTGCGCTATAAGTAGTGCCCAGCAACTCATAATCGTAGGCCCACAACCAGGTCAAGCCGCTCTGGTACTGCGCTTCGCTGTTGAAGGAAGCATAAAAAGAAGCCACAGGTACAGCCAAAGTAAGGGTCAATGCAGTATTCCAAACCACGATATTGGCTGCGGCGTGAAACCAGTTTTGATAAGGCCCACGAATGGTGTCGGCGTCTTCAAAGCTATTGAAGGACATCACAAAAGACTCCACAGGGGGCAATTCAGGAGCAGCGGTGGGTGGAATGGGGTCAACTGGCTCTTGTTGGCAAGATTGAAAAGCGGCAACAGCCAGTACAAAAACGAAGAAAAAGCTCAATTTTTTCATGTAGCAGATCATTTTAAGTTTAAGGTTAATTTTTTTCCAGTTCACCCTTAATACACTTAAACGATAGCCTACCCTTAGTGGGCGGAAAAAAAAATTATTTTCTCAAAAACAGCACCTCATTCTTGTGCTGCTTGAAGCCCAGGTTGTAGTATAATTTCCGCGCCTGGTCATTAATATCAGACACCTCCAGCATCATACCCACCAAGTTATTGAACTGTTGTTCCCGCAAATAGTGGACAAACTGCGACGCAATCCCCTGGCTTCGGTAGGCTGCCTTCACGTACAGCTCGTCAATATGCAAAAGGTTGCCGCCATACTCATTGCTCCAGAAATTGATCAACACCGAATACCCTACAATAGCTCCTTCCCGCTCCATCACCAGTATATTTCCCCGATCCGGTTTATCCAGCAGCGCCGCAAAGGTTGCTCTCGTTTTGTCCAAGCTCATCGGTGCGCCCCCCGGGTCGCCCACGTATAGGTCGAGCATCATAGCCGATACCTCATCGGCATCATCCATCGCGAAGGGTCGAAAAGTAAGGTTCATTCGTATTTGTTTTTTGAGTTGTTTTGAATGCAGTAAAAGTAAAAAACTTCCCCGTGAACTTTTGTGGGCTGTAGTTTTTTGTTGTATATTTGCACCCGCTTTGCTTTAGGCAAGGCTTTTCCCGGTTGGGCAGGGAGTATGCGAGGCGTGAGCACCTGCCAGACGGGTGGCCAAGCCTAGACACACTCACACCCAACTCACCCTCACCCTCACCCTCACCCTCACCCAATTTGGTCTCATAGCTCAGTCGGTTAGAGCATCTGACTCATAATCAGAGGGTCCTTGGTTCGAGCCCAAGTGAGACCACCCACCAAAGCGCAATCATTGATTCAACAGATGGTTGCGCTTTTTTTTGCCATGAAGCATCGTGAAGCGTTACAGGTTCGAGGGCTAGGCTTAAAGCTAAATGCTTCCCGCCCAGGTTGAATTATTTGGAAAAAGAAACCGCGGATGCTCAAGTGCATGATAGTTATACCCCGGCTAAAATGCTTAACGCTTTGACAAAAGCACTATCCAACAAAAAGTAATCCTTCTTTGACAAATGGTGTGGGAAAAGACTTAGTGGAAAGCAGGCCGACTGGAAGGAGCAATGATTTTCGCTTGCCGTACTTAAAGTAGGTTTGTTTATCCTAAAACCTGCTTTATGAATGGCATTGCTCTAAGCACACCATTTGTCAAAGAACTAAAGCAATATTGAATCCACACCCATTACCCAACATCCACTAAAAATTCACAAAACATGAAAACCCATCTTTACTTCTTCCTGAGTTCTTTCCTGTATTTGCTGATAGCTGCTTGCACCAGCACCAAGCCTTTAGCAGATGGCGCATCAGCCAACGTTGAATTTACCATATTGCAAATCAATGATGTGTATGAAATAGCACCCTTGGAAAATGGCAAGGCCGGTGGCCTGGCTCGGGTGGCTACGGTGAAAAAGGATTTGATGCAGGAAAACCCCAATACCATCGCGACCTTATCGGGTGATTTTTTGAGTCCCTCCCTTTACGCCAACTTAAAGCTGCCAGACGGGGAGCGCATAGCCGGACAGCAAATGGTAGAAACCCTGAACGCGATGGGCTTGGACTACGCCACCTTTGGCAACCACGAGTTTGACCTAAAAACGGCGGACTTGCTGCAAAAAAGGATCCATCAAAGCACCTTTGAATACACCGTTTGCAATGCCAGTCGAGCCGATGGTGGCCAGATTCGCCCTTTTGTACAAAACATCAATGGCCAGGAACGCGCCATCCCGGAGTACATTATCCGAGAGTTTTCCAATGCTCAAGGTGGGAAAATCAAAGTAGGCATCATGGGCGTAGTGCTACCTTTTAACCAACAGCCTTATGTGCACTACGAACCCGTAACAGAGCAATTTCAAAAAACATACCAAAAGCTGGAACCACAGGTGGATGTCGTGATTGCCATGACGCACCTGAATGAGGTAGAAGACATCGCGCTGGCCGAAGCAGTGCCAGGAGTGTTGATTTTCCTGGGCGGGCACGATCATGCGCACATGAGCCATTACGTTGAGAATACGGTCATTACCAAAGCCGATGCCAATGCCAAAACGGTTTACATACACCGGGTCACCTACAACCCGCTGAGCAAGATGGCTTCGGTAAGAACCAGCCTAAAATACATCGACGACAGCATCAAAGACGACCTGAGTACCCAACTGGTGGTTGAAAAATGGCAAAACAACCTGTACAACATCATGCGGGAATCCGGCTACCAACCGGATGAGGTGCTAATGACCACCCAAGAACCATTGGAAGGCAAGGAAGCGGACATCCGCAGCCGTCCAACCAACTATGGGCAATTGTCTGTTGCTGCCATGGAAGCGGCTTGGCCCGGCGCAGATGTTTATCTGCTCAACAGCGGCTCCATACGGGTGGACGATGACATCAGTGGCGCCATTACCCAATTTGATGTATTGCGTACATTCCCTTTTGGCGGCGGCATTTGCCAAATGGCATTGCCCGGCAATGTATTGCAAATGGTACTGGAAATCGGGCTGGTTCAGAATAGGGGAGAGGGCGGCTATTTTCAAATCAAAAACGTGGAAAAGCGCAATGGCCAGTGGCTGCTCAAAGGCGAGGCCATAGCAGTGAGTAAAAAGTACAACGTGGTTTTACCCGTTTTTGTAGCAGAAGGCAATGAAGCCAATCTGGGTTTATTGAAGGATTTTCCCAAAGACGATAAAGACAACCTCAATAGCCAGGGGAAAAGCCTCAAAAACGATATTCGGGATATAGTCATGGCTTATATGCGGCAGTTGAACTGAGTGAAATTTCCAACAGAAAGGGAGCTTAGCGATGTCTTCTATTTCTGAAATCGTACATCGTTAATTCCTGCCCGAATGGTGAATGAAATGAGCCAGGCGGGGTACATGGTACATCAGATTTATGATCAACGAACCAGAATTTTTGATTTCAGAAGTTTTTTAGGATTATAGGAAACCTCATAAATTTACCTTTTACCTACCGCAACATGAAAAAAAATACTTCCCTTTTGCTGCTGTCCTTTATCAGCGGCGTTATTTTCGGACAATCCACCTTCATCCACGTGGATCAATTCGGCTACTATGCCGATGCGGTAAAAGTAGCAGTGCTAAGTGACCCGGTGTCTGGCTTTAATGCGAGCGAGAGTTATGCTGCGCCTGCCACTTTGGAGGTCATCGATAGCTATTCGGGGCAGGCGGTGTTTTCGGCAAGCCCACAGCTGTGGAACGGGGGCGGTGTGGATACCTATTCTGGTGATCGGGGCTGGCAATTTGATTTTTCCAACCTCACCACGCCAGGGGAATACTATTTAAACGATCCAGTAAACAATATCCAATCCCACAAATTCACCATCAATGCTAATCCCTATTTAGAAGTCTTGAAAGTGGCGGCGAAAATGTTTTATTACAATCGGTGTAATATGGAGAAAGTAGCGCCTTTTGCCCATCCAAACTGGACGGATGGAACCAATTTCGACCACCCACTACAAGATTACAACTGCCGATACATCTTTTCGCCTAATAACGCTGCTCTGGAAAAAGACCTGTCTGGCGGCTGGTTTGACGCAGGCGATTACAACAAATATGTGACATTTACCTACTCCGTTATCCACGACATGCTCTTCACCTATCAGGAAAATCCCGCTTTGTTTGCTGATAATTGGAATATCCCTGAAAGCGGAAATGGCTTGCCCGACCTATTGGATGAGCTAAAATGGGAACTGGACTGGTTGAAAAAAATGTGCAATCCCGACGGCAGTGTACACCTCAAAATGGGCAGCCAAAACTATTCAGAGAACACCAGTTCACCACCAAGTGCTAATACCGACCAGCGCTTTTACGGCCCTACCTGTACCTCCGCTTCGGCAGCCATCGCCAGCGTATTTTCACAGGCCGCCTTTGTTTTTGGAAACATTCCGGGGCAGGAATCGTATGCCGCTGAACTGGAGGCTATCGCTATGGAGGCGTATGAATATGTGCTGCTGTATTTCAATAGCAACAGCTTGGAAACTGAGTGCGACAATGGCAGCATTGTTGCTGGCGATGCCGATTGGAGTGTGGAAACCCAGACTAGAGCTTTGCTGAGTGCATCGGTCTATTTGTTTGCCTTGACAGACAACCCGGTTTACCAACAGTTTTTGCTCAACCATGCCTTTAGCCAGGAACCGCTGAGTACTCAATTTTGGGGGCCTTACACGCTGGCATTGGAGGATGCGCTTTTGTTTTATGCCTATTTGCCTAATGCAAACAATGGCTTGGCCAACAGCATCATACAGTCTTTTACAACGGCGGTGAACAACAACTACAACAATTTTTTCGGCCTAAACAATCTAACCCTATACCGCGACTTCATACCCGAATGGTCCTATCATTGGGGCAGCAACAATCCAAAAGCCCAATACGGCAACTTAAATTATCTGGCTGCTAAATACAATATTGCAGACGACTCTTTGAACCAGCGGCTAAAAGCGGAAGCATTACTACACGCCTTTCATGGTGTAAACCCATTGGGCTTGGTGTATTTATCCAATATGTATGGATATGGTGCCGAAAAGTCCATCAATGAAATATACCATACTTGGTTCAATAACGGTACGGTTTATGACCATGCCCTGAATTCCCAGCACGGCCCTGCCCCCGGCTATGTCACAGGTGGCCCCAATCAGTATTTTTCCATTCCTTCCATTTCCCCGCCAGCCAATCAGCCCATTACGAAAAGTTATCTGGACTGGAACACGGGTTGGCCAGAAAACAGTTGGGAAATATCAGAACCTGCCATTTATTATCAATCCGCCTATATTCGTTTGCTTTCGCAAATTATTGGGCGGGGCGGTTACACCGATCAACCAAATGGGGTTACTGTTTTGGAAAAAGACGAGCATCGCTTTTTATTGTATCCGAATCCTGCTCCTGGCTATTTTGTCATTCGCGGCGAAGCATGCGATTATGCCATCCAAATTATCAATTCAGTGGGTCAGGTGGTCAAGCAGCTGCCTCAGGTGGGCGTTGATCAAATCATTGATATCAGCTCTTTAGGTGCTGGAACGTATCAGGTGCGCATCGAAAATCGCTCGAATCGGCGTTTGTCTTTTCAAACCATCATCATAAAATGAACTGCCAGGAACGATAAACTTGCCAATTCGGACAAAATGGCTATATTTAAACTTCTTTAAGGGATTGTAAATAATGGAGAGAAATGCCATGCTTTATTTGGCATTCAAACAGCAGCACGCTTATGACACAGCTCAACAGAAGAAACTGGCTCAAGCTTTCGGGATTATCCGGGGCTTCTCTGGCACTGGGTGCAACACTCGCACCCGTAGAAAAATGGGTGCAAACGCCTCATCCCGCCCGTTCATCTGGTGGCCCGGTACGGCTTATGTCGAACGAAAATCCCTATGGCCCATCGGAGGTGGTGAAAAAAGCCATGACAGATGCCTTGAGCTTGACGTATCAATACCCTTTTAGTTCCTATTCAGTGTTGTTGGAGGCTTTGTCCAAACATGAGGGCGTACCTAAGGATCACATTCTGTTGACCTCCGGTTCGAACGAGGGACTGCGGGTGGCTGCGGCTACTTTTGGCATCCGTTTTGGAGAAATTCTCACTTGTGAGCCAACTTATAATGCCTTGATGGCGTATGCGGAGGAGTTTGGTGGTACCGTCGCTTCTTTGCCGCTCACGCCTGAACTGAAATTCGATTTGGCAGCGCTGGAAGCAAAAACCAGCCCTCGCACGGCAATGATTTTTCTGTGCAACCCCAACAATCCTACAGGCACGCTTTTGGATGCTGAACAGGTGAGCACTTTTTGCAATAGCCTCAGCGACAAAACCATCGTCTTTTCGGACGAGGCTTATTACGATTATATCGAACAAGCTGATTATCCTTCTATGGTACCTTTGGTAAAAGAAGGTAAAAACGTCATTGTTTCCCGAACCTTTTCTAAGGTTTACGGCATGGCGGGCATTCGGGTCGGATACCTAATTGCACCACCCGATATGATTCGGCAGATGGCACCTAAAGTAATGGGCTATGTCCATATCATGGGCATTTATGGCGCTGCAGCTGCGCTAAATGATACTACATTCTATAACTATTCTCTCGAAATGAACCGTCAGTCCAAGCAGGTTATTTACGATACCTGCCAAGAACTTGGGCTAGAATATGCGCCTTCGCATACCAATTTTGTATTTCTAAAAACCGATCGCGACATCTCCTGGGTGATCGAACAAATGCTGCAAAAAGGCGTTAGAGTCGGTCGCCCCTTTCCGCCCTTGCATCAGTGGTGTCGGGTCAGTACGGGTACGTTGGAGGAGATGGAGCAATGGCGGAAGGCGATGAAGGCGGTTTTTGCCTGACCAAAGGGGCTACCCCATATCATAAGCCGCCTGCCACTCGCTTTGTTTTCCCGTTCTAAGCGCATCAATGGCCATGCGCACGCTTATGGCTGTCCGCGCTCCAGTCAGCACATTGGAGGAAGGTTGCCGATTGTCGATGATGCACTGATAAAATTCCTGCAACGCATAATGCGAGCCTTCCCAGCCTTCTTTGGATTCGTAGGCGATTTCCACAGGTTTGCCTTCTTCCAGCGTTTTCAGGGTAGCTCCTGAAACACCGTCTAAGTTGCCCCAAACCTTGATGCCTGCGTTTTCGCCGTGTAGCCAGGCTTTGCCCATATTGAGCAATAAAGTGCCCTTGCTGCCCTTGAATTCCATCCGATAGTCGTTATAAGCATTGGCGGTCAATGCGATACAGTTGACCTTCAATCCATTGGGGTATTGCATTAGGGTATTGACGTTGTCGAAGGTCTCCCGGCCATCTTTCCAGTAGTCGATCCCCCCATAGCCAAACACCTTGAGGGGATGGCTGTCGAAAATCCAATTGACAAAGTCAATCTGATGGGAGTGCAATTCTGCCGTAAGTCCGCCCGAATATTCGGTGTACATGCGCCAGTTGATGGCCCGTTCGTATTCTGGCGAGGGCACAGGGCGGCGCCAGTCGCCATTCCGATTCCATTGGATGTAAATGTTGGTAACGTCTCCCAAATGGCCATCGCGGATCAGCGCTGCCACTTTGGGGTAAAGCGGCAAGTTGCGGTACTGGTGCCCGACTTGAAACACCCGGTCGGTGTCGGTCGCTTGTTTGGCCAGTTGCAGCGCCTCCTCGATTTGATACGTCATGGTTTTTTCACAATACACATGTTTCCCAGCTTCCAGGGCGGCGGCAGCCATTTGGTAATGCATCGAAAGGGGCGTGGCGATCAATACGGCCGCCACTTCCCGGTCGTCCAGCAAAGCGCGATAGTCGGCATAAGATCGGCATCTTTCCCCTGCGGCGACTGCGGCAGGAGCCAAACGAAAAGGCAGCACATCGCAACAAGCGACAATATCAAAAGCATCCAGTTGTTGGATGATGGGGATCAAGCCCTTCCCCCGGTCGCCGGTACCGATGATACCCAGGCGCACCTTTTCACCTTTGTTTTTCAAAATGGCGGGCATACCACTGCTGGCAAGGCTCAGCCCGGTAGCGGCCAGCGCGGTATTTTTGATAAATGTTCTTCTTTGCATCATCCTTTTGTTGTCGTGTCCAGCGTAGTCATAAGCGATGGGTTGGATGGGTAAATTTATAAAAAAACAGCCTACATAAAATTGTTTTGGGATGTTAAGTTCCCATCAAGTGTCGGTGTGATTTCAAATCACACCAACACCTACCATTTCCCTCCTTTTGAATGGACATTATGTGAATTGGGCAATTGCTGCCTTGATCGCTATACCTGCCTCTTTCCATTACAGCGATAATGCAATATGGTACAAATAACGGTACTAATGCCTACTTTTTTAAGTTCTTTGACAAAAGTTGTGATTAAAGCAAAAGACTTCGCGAAAATTATTACTCCTTACAGTCGGCCTGCTTTCCGCTAAGTCTTTTCCCACACCATTTGTCAAAGAAGGCTTTTTTATAACACAAAGGCTTCCTTGTACCCTTTCCATGCCTGCGCCTTTTTATTCCCCGATATAGCCCAGCCAGCGCGCTACAGCGTAGCGCCCTCTTAACCGCTAGAGAAGGATCAAAATCAAGGCTCATTCAACCACAAAACGCACTCAAAAGAGGACAAATGGGTTACATTTCCACAATTTAGCGGGGCACTCGAAGTGACCCGCTAAAGATGGCTTGCCAGCTCCACGTGATTTGTCATTCCGCTCCTATGCAGCACTGCAAAATCGGAAAGTACAAAGGCTTCCTTGTATCCTTTCCATGCCTGCGCATTTCCACACTTGAACCGCGAAGCGGTGGCAATTTTATGATGCCCTTGCCCCATCAGCCCGCCAACCGCCGAGCGGTGACAGAACAGCAGTGGAAGGTATTTTTACGCGGTATTATTTATGCTCAATTGTTAAAAATGATAAATTTTAAAACTTTAACATTTTACCTATTGACCGGAATGGAATAATATATTTACTTTGTAGTACAAAATGCGATCGCACTCCGGAGTTTATTTTAGTTCTAACCCATTCGAGTTTTTCAAAAAAACTTTTCATCTTAATTTCAAGAGCGTAAGTTTTGACTCAATGCTGATTGCTGTTGTGGTATGGCATGGTCTTCAAATATTTTTGATTTGATGGTTCATTGCTGTGCCAAGTTTCAGAATAGTGTCAAGCTTATCTTTTCAATAACCTCTAAATTTCTAAACCATGAAAAATATTACTTCAATTCAATTCAATTCAATTCAATTCAATTCAATTCAATTCTTTACTTTTTCTTGTTTTTTAGTCCTTTAGCTATTTTGGGACAAACTGCTACGGGAGGCTGTAATACAATTACCGTGAGTAATATTCCTTCCTATCCCGGAGACGTTGTTGTGCCCTTTAACCCAAGCGGTTGTGTTACGTCGGTTCAAGATGATTGTGGCAGAATTTCAACTTGCTCCGTCGCTAAAGCGCAACTTCGACTGGAACGTAAATCCGGTTCTTCTTGGGTTACAGTAGGGAATTGGACAGAATCTCTAGTTTTTAATAACATTACGACGCATGGCACTTATAGGGTGGCTGTAAGAAGACCGCAATACATAATTACAAATTCCTGCCCGATGGATAATAAAATTAAAATTTTTGTCCAAGGCACTGGACAGTTTTTGGGCTTCATGGGTTCGTGGTCGGCTCTATCTTATACCAATGAAGTCGTAGTCGGGCCCACCAATACCTCTGATATCTCTTATACGTTTATTGATGGCGGTGGCGGCAATAGCAACCCTCTGGCATTTGACTTTGGCGAAACCGTGAGAATGGATGCTTCCGCCTCCAAAAATTACGATACCTATTGGCTGGCGATTATTGAACAAGGCGGCTTTAACAGGTATCGCTCTACAGGAACCTGGCAAAGTGGACAGTTATCGGCTAATTATGACTTGTCTAAGTTTTGGAAAGGATCGCAAAATTGGCAATTTGACCCATTGGTGTCTTATACGGTTCAATTTGCCGTAGCCAACTCTCAATGCCCTACCCCTGGAGGATGGACTAATCTGGATAAAACTTTTTTTATATGCCCTGCTGGCAGTGGCTGTAAAGAACTGGATGAAGAAGAAGACACGGAAATAGCCGTAGGCCCGAATCCCACAAGCGGGTACTTCAGGATATTCGCTGCCGACTGGAGTGAACCAGACCAATATAAAATGACACTACACGATTTCAGCGGCAGACTTCTACAACAATGGGAGCAAATCGAATCAACGGAATATGATTTGACGAGCATGCCTGCCGGGATGTACTTGCTCCACATCTGGAAAGATCAGAAACAGGTGCTTTCTACCAAATTGTCTATCATAAAATAACTTAACCTTCTCAATTGCCTCTTTTCTTGCTGAGCTATGAAGAGAGGCAATTGCTTCATCCCATTGGCGTATGCGTTTTTCCGCTTTGTGCTTTATGGCGCTTCAGTTGGCCTTCAATACCTTTAGTTTGGCTCAAGTCAATCTGATTCCCAATCCCTCCTTCGAGGATATCATCCTTTGTCCCAGCGAGGCATCATATTATAGTCAAATGGAAAATGTACCACCTTGGTTTTCGGCCTCTAACGGCACCCCTGATATATTCAACCCTTGCTGTACGGATGTATTTTATTGTGTACCCTATAATTTTGGGCCGTTTTATGATCCAGTAATGGGTTACAGTGCCAACTATCAGCCTCCCAGGACTGGGGAAGGCTATGCCGGCCTAGAAGTATTCGACTATCTTAACCCACACGCACGGGAATACATGTCGGTAAAGACATTGGAAACTTTGAAACAAAATACCTTGTACTACATTCATTTTCATGTAGCCAATTTTTACGCTGAAGGTTCTTCTTATTTTGCGCCTTGCTACACAGACGGCATTGGTTTGGCGCTCAGCCAGGAGCGGATAGATACCGTTTTGCATTACGGTGATCCGCTTCTTATAGATCCGGTACTGGAGAATAAAAGCATATTGCGCGATACCCAAAACTGGACAAAAATAAGCGGGGTCTATCGGGCAAATGGGGAGAATTACATCTTGATCGGCAATTTCAAACCTTATGCCGAAACGCAGGTTGACGATCAATGCTATGATGTGGCACCCAATATGAGCTATCTTTTTATTGACGAGGTGGGGGTTTTTGAGTTTGATCCTTTACCCGATACGGTACTGATGTGCAAAGAGGAGACACTTAAACTGGGGCAAGGATTTTTGGATGCTACCTATCGTTGGAATACGGGCGCGACAGACAGCACCATTGTAGTGCAAGAATCAGGGTTGTATATTGTTGACGTATTTATTGACGATCTGAAAATGTCGGATACGACCCTTGTGCTGGAAAATGATTACCTGATTAGCCTATTGCCTAAAGACACTATTATTTGTGAAGGCGATACCCTTGAGATTGATATAGTTGTTCCTGGTGATTATGAGTGGGAAGATGGTTCGGCCTCGGGGCATTTAGAAATTTCGGAGGCAGGGGCATACAGTTTGCAAGTAAGCAATGCTTGCGGCACAACCGTGCATCAATTTTTCGTTGAAACGGATATTTGCAACTGCAATGTATATGTTCCTAATGCTTTTTCACCCAATGATGATGGCCGTAACGATCGGTTTTCACCCTACATCTCCTGCGACTTTCCCTATGAAATAAAGCTGTTTCGTATTTACAACCGCTGGGGCGGTTTAGTATATGAGTCGGTTGGAGAAGAAAAAGCAATTTGGGATGGCACAGTGAATGGGACACCCGCTTCTGCGGATACTTATTTGTGGCAATTGGAATACGATTACTTACACAAAGGCAGGCGAAAGGAAAATACCAAATCGGGAACGGTAAATCTCATCAGATGAAAGGGGCGAGGTATTATTTTGTAATCGGTTGTTTTCTGCTAGCCTTATTGGGGTGTATCCAGGCTCAAAAACCGGCATGTGGCTTTGTTCAAAAAACTATTGACGAGCATGCCTGCCGGGATGTACTTGCTCCACATCTGGAAAGATCAGAAACAGGTGCTTTCTACCAAATTGTCTATCATAAAATAACTTAACCTTCTCAATTGCCTCTTTTCTTGCTGAGCTATGAAGAGAGGCAATTGCTTCATCCCATTGGCGTATGCGTTTTTCCGCTTTGTGCTTTATGGCGCTTCAGTTGGCCTTCAATACCTTTAGTTTGGCTCAAGTCAATCTGATTCCCAATCCCTCCTTCGAGGATATCACCCTTTGTCCGAGTGATGCACCATTTTATGATCAAATTAAAAATGCCGAACCTTGGTTTTCGGCTTCCAACGGTACCCCGGATATATTCAACCCCTGCTGTACGGGTATGTATTATTGCGTACCCTATAATACAGGACCGATTTTTAGCTCAACAATATATGGTGGTACCAACTATCAGCCACCCAAAGCAGGTGAAGGATATGCAGGCATCTTAGTGTACGATTTTGTGAATCCACACGCACGGGAATACATGTCGGTAAAGACATTGGAAACTTTGAAACAAAATACCTTGTACTACATTCATTTTCATGTAGCCAATTTTTACGCTGAAGGTTCTTCTTATTTTGCGCCTTGCTACACAGACGGCATTGGTTTGGCGCTCAGCCAGGAGCGGATAGATACCGTTTTGCATTACGGTGATCCGCTTCTTATAGATCCGGTACTGGAGAATAAAAGCATATTGCGCGATACCCAAAACTGGACAAAAATAAGCGGGGTCTATCGGGCAAATGGGGAGAATTACATCTTGATCGGCAATTTCAAACCTTATGCCGAAACGCAGGTTGACGATCAATGCTATGATGTGGCACCCAATATGAGCTATCTTTTTATTGACGAGGTGGGGGTTTTTGAGTTTGATCCTTTACCCGATACGGTACTGATGTGCAAAGAGGAGACACTTAAACTGGGGCAAGGATTTTTGGATGCTACCTATCGTTGGAATACGGGCGCGACAGACAGCACCATTGTAGTGCAAGAATCAGGGTTGTATATTGTTGACGTATTTATTGACGATCTGAAAATGTCGGATACGACCCTTGTGCTGGAAAATGATTACCTGATTAGCCTATTGCCTAAAGACACTATTATTTGTGAAGGCGATACCCTTGAGATTGATATAGTTGTTCCTGGTGATTATGAGTGGGAAGATGGTTCGGCCTCGGGGCATTTAGAAATTTCGGAGGCAGGGGCATACAGTTTGCAAGTAAGCAATGCTTGCGGCACAACCGTGCATCAATTTTTCGTTGAAACGGATATTTGCAACTGCAATGTATATGTTCCTAATGCTTTTTCACCCAATGATGATGGCCGTAACGATCGGTTTTCACCCTACATCTCCTGCGACTTTCCCTATGAAATAAAGCTGTTTCGTATTTACAACCGCTGGGGCGGTTTAGTATATGAGTCGGTTGGAGAAGAAAAAGCAATTTGGGATGGCACAGTGAATGGGACACCCGCTTCTGCGGATACTTATTTGTGGCAATTGGAATACGATTACTTACACAAAGGCAGGCGAAAGGAAAATACCAAATCGGGAACGGTAAATCTCATCAGATGAAAGGGGCGAGGTATTATTTTGTAATCGGTTGTTTTCTGCTAGCCTTATTGGGGTGTATCCAGGCTCAAAAACCGGCATGTGGCTTTGTTCAAAAAACTATTGACGAGCAGGTTGAAGCCATTTTAATACAAAATAGCATTTATTCGCGTACCGCATATACGATTCCAGTTGTTGTTCATGTACTTTGGCACGAGCCTTGGGAAAATATTTCAGATGAATTGATTGTTTCACAAATAGAAGCACTAAACCGGGATTTTAATGCAGAGAATGAAGATATTAGAAAAGTGCCGGAGGCTTTTGAACCTGTGATTGGAAGAGAAGCAGCTTTTCAGTTTTATCTTGTAACAACCGATCCTGACGGCCATGCTACAAATGGGATTACTCGTACTTTCTCAGATCTTGCTTCAATAGGGATAACAAATCATGTGTTTTATGATTCGCTCGGAGGCAAAACGGCTTGGGATACCGATCACTATTTGAATATATGGGTGGCTAATACTGGAGGTGTCATTGGCGGATTCGGCACTTACCCGGGGCAAACGAAGAAAGAGGAGACAGGAGTTGTTATTCACCCCAACTTTTTTGGGATCAATGGGCATAAAGACTATGGACTTGGCAGGTTGGCTGTACATGAAGTGGGGCATTATTTAGGACTAAAACATGTATGGTCGGATATGGATGAATGCACAGACCAAGATGATGTAGCTGATACACCCTTAAAGTTAGGCCCGCATTTCGGATGCCCGGATTATCCGCAGCGTTCTATTTGCCATGATGATGAAATGTTTATGAATTTCATGGACTATGTAGATGACCCCTGTATGTTTTTTTTCACTGAAGGACAAAAGCAAAGAATGATCAATTGCTTAAATGGGATAAGAGACGGATTAAGTTCAATGCTCCCTGAAAGCAACAATTTTGAAAGGGAAGCCTTAACATTTAAAGTATATCCCAATCCAGGCAAAGGCTTATTTGAGGTTAAGATGAATAAGTCCGTCCTTGATTTCGTGGAACTAAGCGTCAGCAATAGCGTGGGGCAAAAAATAATAAAGGAGAAAAGGTATATCAATGACCATTTTGCTTTCGAGCTTCCTCATCTAGCCTCAGGCGTTTATTTCATTTGCATCAATGAGCAATGTGAAAAAATTATAGTAAACTAATTTTCTTATTTTCCCCAACCATTTGTCAAAGAACCACTAATGTCAATGCAGCTCTTCATTTTTTACAACATAGACGTTATCTCTCCTTAAAACTGCGCGTATCTTTACCCCCAAAAAGCGCCATGAAAGCCATGATATTTGCTGCCGGATTGGGCACCCGCCTCCGCCCGCTGACCAACGACCGTCCCAAAGCACTGGTAGAAGTCGGAGGGCGTCCCTTGCTGGAATGGGCCATACGGCTGCTGAAAAAACACGGCTTTGACGATCTGATCATCAATGTGCACCATTTTAGCCAACAAATCGTCGATTTTATAGATCGGAAGGCGGCTTTTGGCATTTCCATTCAAATTTCTGATGAAAGCGATTTACTGCTCGATACGGGGGGCGGTTTGAAAAAGGCGCGTTCTTTTTTTGATGAAGCCCCTTTTTTGGTCTATAATGCCGACGTACTGACCAATATGGATCTTACCGCATTTTATCAGCAACACCTCCAATCGGGTGCTTTGGCCACTTTGGCGGTGAGGAATCGCCCTAGTTCGCGGATGCTGCTGTTTGATGAGGGCAATAGCCTGGTTGGTTGGAAAAACAACAGCACCGGGGAGCAAGTGAGGTGTCGGGACGCGGAAGCAACAAAGGAAATGGCCTTTAGTGGCATCCATGCCATCAGCCCGCTATTGCTCGAGCATTTTCCGGAGGAGGCGGTTTTTTCTATCATTCCACTTTATTTGCGGCTGGGCGCTGAGTTCCCGATTAAAGCCTATGCACACGATGCAGATAGTTGGGTGGATGTGGGGAAGGCATCGGGATTGGAGCGGGCGGCTGAGTTGATTGTTGATTTATCTGGCGGGCATCTATAATAACTATGAAGCAAATAACCTTGCCTTTGGGCACCTTTATCAATATGGCCACTGTATTAGTTGGCAGTCTGATTGGCTTGTGGTTGCAAAATATTTTTCCGGCACGCATAGAAAGTATTATTTTCCAGGCCATTGGATTGGGCACGCTGTTGATCGGCTTGCAAATGGCGCTCAAAGCACCGGATGGGTATTTACTGGAGCTAATTTTTAGCCTAATCATTGGCGGAATCATTGGCGAATTGATCCATTTCGACCAACAACTCAACCAATTGGGGGATGCCTTGAAAGGCCTTTTTCAAATCGGGGACGGGCGTTTTACCGAAGGCTTGATCACTGCTTTTTTGCTGTTTTGTATCGGTTCTATGACCATAGTGGGCGCTATTGAAGAAGGTCTGCAAGGGAAAAGAGAGTTGCTGATGATCAAAGCAACGCTTGATGGGGTTTCTTCCATAGCTTTTGCGGCTACTTATGGCATTGGGGTGCTATTTTCCATTGTGCCTATGCTGATTTTACAAGGCGGTATTACGGTATTGACCAGCTTATTGAAGCATTCCAAAAAAGAAGCGATAAAGGAGGAGCAGCCCTTGATAGATCCCGTTATTTTGAACCAACTGAGTGCGGCAGGAGGCCTGCTAATTCTGGGTATTGGTATCCGTTTGCTCCATTTGGGGACAATCAATATCGAAAATTTGCTGCCGGGCTTACTGGTGGCGGTGGTGGTTACGGGCTTGAGCAGGCGTATGAAAGGGAAGGAGTTTTAGGTTTCCCTGCCCCCGTCCGATCCGGAGTCGTCCCGTCCGGATTGATCCGGTCGGGCGGGCCGGGCGGGCGAATCTCGCTTTTAGCGGGAGGCGGGTGGTTTTTTACCCGGCTGATACCGCGAAAAACGCGGGAGAAGACGGGCTGGTTTCAGGCTGCGGTTCAGAAACAATAAACTAAACCAGCTTACTAGACTTTGGGCATTACCGAGCATACAGAAATAAATTTACGCTAAAAAAGAACCCCATTGGGAGCTGCCCACAGCCGGATACAGTGCTTTACTGAAAACTCGTCGGTGCTATTTTTTAGCGGGACAGCTTTTTACTGGCAGGTGCAACATTTTCACTTTGCCAAGTACGTCGTTTCAAATCCCTGTTGAATTTTGCCTGTGTATTTGTGCTGAGCGGAATATCCGATTACAAAAGCTCATAATCGTTTGTAATCGGGCGGGTGCGTGCTGCTGTAAAAGTAAGTTCGCAGGGCTAGGTTATTTCATTTATTTATTTGATTTTCAACCTAGTGGATTTAGATACCATTAGGGCGGCGAAGCGAAAGAGGCAAGGCGGTTATAAGATAGTTCCATACCACGAGAAAGCATATCAGAAAAGCCCTCACAAACAAAAAAAAGGGGTCGTTGTTAATACTATTGATTCAAAATAGCGGACAAGCCGAACGCCGTTTTACAAAGTAGGCACAATTAAATCGCTTAAAAATGGCTATGAAAACTTTAATTATTGCCACCATTGGATTAGCTTCATTGATGGCCTGTAGTAACCCAAAACAAAACGAAACAACTGCCAGTGAAACAGTTGTAGAAAAACCAAAACCATTGGTCCAAGAAGTTCTGACTAAAGAACAAAGGGATGCTTTGACACCAGACGAAATCATTCAGACCTTTAAAGAAGGCAATGAGCGGTTTATGAATAATGATTTGACCGCAAGAGACCATTCTGCCCAAGTAAGAAAAACCGCAAGCGGACAATTTCCTAAAGCTGTGGTTTTATCGTGCTTAGACAGCCGAGTGCCAGTAGAAGATGTTTTTGATAGAGGTGTCGGTGATATTTTTGTAGGACGAGTTGCAGGTAATTTTGTAAATGAAGACCTTCTTGGCAGTATGGAATTTGGATGCAAGGTGGCAGGAGCAAAAGTCATCCTGGTACTTGGGCACGAGCATTGCGGAGCTGTAAAAGCTGCCATTGACGATGTCAAATTGGGAAACATAACTGCTATGCTTTCCAAAATTCGCCCGGCAGTTGACAAAGTTTCATACGAAGGAGACCGAACCTCAAGTAATCCAGCGTTTGTACACCAAGTATGCGAGAGCAATGTCAAGCATACTATGGACCAGATAAGACAAAACAGTTCCATTTTGAAAGAAATGGAGGATAATAGTCAAATTAAAATAATAGGTGGTGTATATGACATGGATTCTGGGAAAGTGACATTCTTAGAATAAAACCATTTAATACAATGTGTATGCGCTAATGGCTTGTAACCTGTCATTGCGCATACACTCGAAATCAACAAGCAAAACAAACAAAAAATGAATATAAAAGTAATAGAAACAGTCGTAGTACTAATAATTTATATTCTAATACGAATTGTTGTTAGTAAGACGATTGATAAAACGGTCGAGAACAGGTTGTTGCAAAAAGCCCGGGGGAAAGTGGTCAAAAAGGGGGTTGATTTCATTCTGCTCATGGTAAGCCTTGCCGTTCTGTCCTTTATTTGGGGTGTCAATCAATCCGAATTGGTCATTTTCATCAGTTCCTTTCTTGCCGTTTTGGGAATAGCTTTGTTTGCCCAATGGTCAATCTTATCGAATATCACTTCGGGGATCATTATATTTTTCAGCCATCCCGTCAAATTGGACGACACAATTTGTATTCTTGATAAAGAATATCCGGTTGAAGGAAGTGTAAGCGATATAGGTCTTTTCTTTGTGATTATAAAGACAAAAGATGGGGAAAAGGTGACCGTTCCGAGTAATGTCTTTGTTCAAAAAATGATAAAATACCAAATAAATGCTTAAACACACCATTATAGGCATTGTATTTTTCCTTTTTGGCATTGGCACTCACCCATTATTTGCTCAAGTGAAATATGAAAAAGAAAGCCGATTGAAAGAAAAAGACGTTCCCTCCATCGCACTTGATTTCATTGACTCCTTGGCGATAAAGAAGAAAGTAAAATGGTACTTGGAAGTGGGGTTTAACCGAACGAGCATAGAATCAAAGTTCAAAATGAACAACCATAAGTACAGTATTGAATTTGATACGCTTGGCAACTTAGAGGACATCGAATTGCAGATAAAATGGGACGAATTAAATAAAACGCTCCAGGATTCAATAGACTTTCATCTCAGAGAAGACTGTAAAAAATTTATAGTCCGAAGAATCCAAATTCAGTATTCGGGTGATCGTTCCGTTTTGCTGCCTAAAATAAAAACAGGGGAAAGCGCGGAAGATTATATGATCAAGTACGAGCTTGTTGTAAAGTGCTGCTACGAAAATAATATTAATTTATTTGAGTACCTATTCAGCAATTCGGGTCAAAAGCTCAAAGTTTCTCAAATCGTATTTAAAAACTCCAGCCATCTTGAGTATTAAAAAACATTTTTTGATTGTGCTTTGTCTGGGCTGGTTATTTTCAAATATAATTTCAGCACAAAGCACCTATCAGCTCGGCGTCTTACCATCGATAAACCTAAACTATAAATTGAGAAACGATTGGTCTGCAAATTTCAAAATAGAATCCCGCCAACTGCTGCAAAGAGGAACGTTCAACAGCGATGTGGATAAAAGCTACCAATACGTTCTTACCGATTATTCATGGATAGTAGCAAGAAAGATTGGTCTGAACGCCCGTCTTTCCGGGGGCTATTTGTTTCGTTTTCGGGAAGGCCAAGCAACGCACCGCCTTATTCAACAGTACACCATCATACAAAGGCTGCCCAGCCTGAGGTTGGCTCACCGGATTGTTACCGACCAGACTTTTTCTGATTCCGATGACACGGAATATAGATTGCGATATAGATTGGCAACTGAAATACCTTTAAACGGTCAATCGGCAGACCCAAAAGAATTTTATATCAAAATCAGCAATGAATATCTCAATAGCCTGCAAAGTGCGGAGTATGACCTCGAAATACGGGTGGTACCGCTGCTTGGGTATGCAGTGACAGATAAACAAAAGGTCGAGTTCGGATTGGATTACAGGGTAAATTCATTTTTGGATAAAAATGCCCGACATAGTTTTTGGATAAGTTTGAATTGGTTCTTCGAAATGTAAACAACATGGATGCAATCGTGCCCTTGGCCGTTCAACTGAGCTTCTTACGCCATCTTAGTGTAGGTCGATTTGGGTCGGGGGTGGGGGATGGTCTTTGATGTTGGGCGTCACTTATGTTACGATCAAGATAGGGCAGGATGTTGGGATACATTTCACCTGCATTGCATTTATACAACATTACTGGCCAGTATTATGCTCTAAGCAATTTATGACTTCACTCCTGAAAGTTTCACTTATTGGGATTTTTTCCGCTGCTATACTCAGTTCATTTTTTCCGAAACTTATGACCTTTTCTGTATTGACGATAAATGATTTATGTGTTTGAATGAAATTGCTTGGCAATTTATCTAGTGATTCCTGTATGGTTTCTCTTGCCAATATGTTCTGATTTTCACAATGATAATTCAGATAGTTTCCATCTTTCTCTAAATATAAAATGGAACTACAAGTTATTCTGTAAACTTCAGAGCCGCTTTTTACAATGATCAATTTTTTTTCGGCTTCTTGCATCATTGGTTGAGTAGCTAAAATCCTGCTTATAGATTTTGTAAATCGTTCTAGGGATATAGGTTTAACCAAGTAATCAACTGCTTGAATTTCATAACTTTCTACGGCAAATTCCGAATAGGCGGTGGTGAAAATTACTTTTATATGTTCGGGAAGCATTTTCGACAATGAAATTCCTGAAATATGAGGCATATTGATGTCTAAAAAAATTAAGTCCACCGCATTTTTTGATGTGTACTCAAATGCTTTTAAACCATTTCTGAATGTAGCAACCAATTCTATACTGCTGAAATGTTCTAAATAATTTTTCAACAATTCAATGGCTTTGGGTTCGTCATCAACTATAATGGTTTTCATTGGGTGATAATATTTATTTGAACAACAAAATCATCCATTTCCGCAATCGTCAATTTATGCCGACCGGGATAGATCAACTGTAACCTTTTCCGGGTTGTTTCTATTCCTGTGCCGAGTCCGTTTTTATTAGTTATCATAATTTTGTTTCTAATGGTGAATAGTATTTGGTTTGTCTCAGATAAATCAAATGCGATCTCAATAAACGCCGATTTTTCGGGCTCTGTGCCATATTTGAAAGCATTTTCAACAAATGGAATAAACAAGCCTGGTTCTACTTTTTGATGATCAAACTTCCCCACCATATAAAATTGAACCTTGACTTCGCCTTCTTCAAAACGCAATAACTGTAAATCAATATAGTTTTTTAGAAATTGAATTTCCTTTTCTATTGTGATGGTTTCCGATTGATTGTCTTCAACCACGAAGCGCAAAAGCTGCGATAGTTTGTCAAAAGAATTTACGAGTTTCAGGTTTTTAGATGTGCTTGCCAAAAACATTAGATTGTTCAATGCATTAAACAAAAAATGCGGCTGTAATTGGTGGCGTAGCAGGTTCAATTCCGCCTGTTTTTTCTCAATCAGTAGCTTTTGCAGATAATCTTTATCTCGGATTGATTTTTTCATCAAACTGTATGCAACTGAAATAGAAAAATAGAAAATGACAACTCCATAAGCTATTTGTTTAGCAATAGGCAGTCGAAAAATGGATAATCGGGCAAGAAAATAAGTTGCAAATAATGTAATTGCAAACACCAATACGACATACAAAATTTTATTCTTGTCTGAGCCTTTGCTTTTAATAATAACCCAGGCATTGAAATAAAAAACAAGAAAAGAGATCGCAACACAAATCAATAATTGGTTAATCAACCCGCTGTTTCTTTGGATTTTAACAGTTTCTACGCCATTTATCAATTCTATTTCGTGTGATTGAATAGAAAAACCGGAAGTAATCAACCATGTTGTACTTACCCAAAAAAGGATGTGAATGATGATTTCTAACCATCTTTTTTTCATACAACAAAGATAAAAATTGAAAAATTGGATGAAGTAAGATGTGATGTATCGGCCATTTTCTGTTACGAAATGGGGCGTTCAAACAATATCCCATAGTTTACCTGTTAGCTAACTTTTCTGAGCGCTTTCATAACTATGCAGGTTTTTGCTTCATTTCTGTTTGTAGTCTTGCGTCATCATTCAAAATATGCTGGAAACATGAAAAATTATATCTTAACACTGACTGTCGCAATCTTTTCGACTTTCTGCAATGGACAATCCTTAAACACAAAAAGCATTTCCGATAAAACGGATACACTGGTAGCACAATACCAAGAGTTGGGTATTTTTTCCGGTGTTGTGTTAATCGCTGAAAACGGTAAGCCTTTTTATCACAAAGCCTTTGGATTGGCAGACAGAGAAAAAAATATTCCCAATACACTTCAAACCGCTTTTGTAATAGGTAGTATGAATAAAACATTTACGCGTACAATTATTTTACAATTAATAGATGAAAAAAAAGTAAAATTTTCAGACAACATGGTTAGCTACCTAAGTGGTTTTCATCAGCCTGATGCCGGAAAAATCACCATAAAACAATTGCTTGACCATACCTCAGGCTTTGGCGATTATCACAGTCCGGAGTTTTTTGATTTGCCCAATGATCAGAAGAATATTCAGGGAATATTGGCCATCATTAAGAATATGGAATTACTTTTTGAACCCGGAACAGAAAACGAATATTCCAATGCCGGCTATATCCTACTTGGTGCAATCATAGAAAAAGTTACCGGAAAAAGCTATGCTGAAAATGTAAATGAACGCATTAAAAAACCCCTTCAACTCCATTCATTAGTTACTCAACATATAAAAAATACGCCCAACAGAGCCATTGGCTATATGAAGACAATCGATGGTTTTGAGGATAACGAAAATGTAGTTTTTGAACCCAAATCAGATGGCGGTTGCTATGCGACAGCAGCGGATATGATGAAGTTTTATAGGGCCTATTTATATGGAAATTCTTTGTTCAGCGAAAAGGTAAAAAAGGAGGATGGATTTTTTCAAAGAATAAAACCCATTTATCAAGAAAAAGGAGCAGGCATTCCCTTGGCCGGTGGTTTTAATGGCGCCAATACGGTACACCTTGAAATGTTGGCCGACAATATCAGCATAGTTGTGTTTGCCAATATGGATGAGCCAGTTGCGGAGAACATTGCTTTTGGCATTCATAAGATTGTCAATGGAAAGGAACCCTCAAAACCCCAATTGCCAACAATTTTAAATGTCTATAAAGCCTATAAAGAAAATGGAATAGCGTATGTGAAAGAGCATTTTGAAACCTTAACGGACAATTGGTTTGAAAACGACCCCAAGGATTTGGTTTTAAATAATCTTGGATACAATTTACTGTTCAAAGGTCAGGTGGATGATGCCCTTCAAATTTTCAAACTCAATACAGAACTGTTCCCAAAAATTGGTAATTGCTGGGACAGTTATGGCGAGGTTTTATTGAAAAAGGGTCAAAAAGAGGAAGCTTTGGAAGCTTATAAAAAAGCTTTAGAAATCAATCCGAATATTCCATCTGCGAAAAAAATGGTCAAGGAATTGGAAAATTAGTCTTGCAGAAAAATGAACTGCTAGATTTTGTCCTTACCCTAGCGGACACGCTTGAAATGAATCGTTTAGCCCGCTAGGGTAAGGACAACCAATTAGTTTTGTTTTGCGAACAAAAAGGGTTCGTTTTCGTACTCCTGAACTCCCGTTCAGGAGCGCTGCCGAACGGGAGTTCGGCAGTACCCTGTACTCCTGAACTCTTGTTCAGGAGACCTTCCGAACGGGAGTTCGGCAGTACGGAACACTGCCGAACAGGAGTTCGGCAGTGCATTATTGTTTTACAAACCGCTCCGTCGCCATTTTAGCGTTGCCCCGTACATGCAAGAAATATAGCCCCTTGCCCATATCAGGCAGCTCCAATGAATAGTTGTGCTGACCAACGCCCATTTGCTTTTGCAGAGGCCCCAGAATGCGTTGCCCTTGCACATCAAAAACACTTAGATATACGGCTTGATTTTTCTGCGAAACAAGGCTTACAGCCAAGCTATTGGAAGTGACAGGCTGGATAATATGGCATTCAAAATCAGCAGGGGATAAGGAAGGTGCTGCCGTGCCGGACACCATAAATTGATTGAAATATAAACCGGCGACCTCCTCGGTCCCCGTCGTGCCGGACATAATGACATCCTCGTCGTTGTCACCATCAAAATCGGCAAAGCCGACGGAGGCAAAACCCAACTGTGCAAAGGGCGTATCGTCCACCAAACTGAAAGTGCCTGCATTATTTTTGAACAATTGGGTATATGAAACATAATTGTTATCAATCCCCGTGATGAGCAGTTCTTCGAAGCCGTCATCGTCCAGGTCGGCGAAGGCAATTTCACCAACCGAAAGGTTCTGGAAAGGGGCGGGAGCAGCGGTGAAAGTTCCGCCGTTGTTCTTGTACAATTTGGTGCTGCCCACATAAGCATTGGTATGCCCCAATACAACCATATCCTGGTCGCCGTCTCCATCCACATCGGAGAAAGCAAGGTCGCATTGCGCCACCCCTGTGAAATTCGTGCCTGGCACTTCGCTGTAATTGCCCTGCCCGTCGTTGGTGTACAGTTTCACAAGACGGGTGCCCCCGTCCGCCGGGGTTCCCGCCAAGGCGATGTCCAGGTCGCCGTCATTGTCAATGTCCGCAAAGGCCGAAGCATCGCTGATGGGGGCAAAGGGCGTATCGGGCACTTCTGTAAAGTTCCCTTGCCCGTCATTGGTGTACAGTTTGGCAACAATCTCACTTAGGGAAAGCGCCCCGTTGATGAAGAAATCTTCGTCGCCGTCGTTGTCTATGTCTGCAAAGTTGATTTCACCGAAAGCCATATTTATGATGGGCGAATCAGGATCTTTGGTGAAATTGCCCTGCCCGTCATTGAGGTACAGACCGCCTGTATAGGTCAAGTTGCTCAGGCGGCCCGTCAGCAGCAAGTCTTGGTCGCCATCGCCGTCCACATCGGAGAAAGCCGCCAAACCCTCTTCCAATTGCTCAAAAGGCACGTTAGGCACTTCGCTGAAATTGCCCGCCCCGTCGTTGGTGTATAGTTTCGTAACACCATTAGGGAAGCCGATAGAACCAGCAATCAGCACATCCTGGTCGCCGTCGCCATCTATGTCGGCTATTGCTGTGACGCCATTCAAAACCGCCTGGAATGGTTGGGTGGTGGTACTTTCAGTAAATGTTTGGCCAACAAGCAATTGGGCGAAAAAAACGCCAATAATTGTTAATTTAGATTTCATTGTTTGCAAATTTAATAGTTAGAAATGTTGATGATGTACTCCTGAACTCCTGTTTCCGTATTCGTACTCCTGAACTCCTGTTCAGGAGATATTCCGAACAGGAGTTCGGCAGTACGTAACTTGAGCCGAAAAGAACCCCTATCAGGACAGCCTTACAAAATACATCTCTATATCACCTTTGCCTTTGGCTGTTATTTTTCCCCGGCTTTCAAAAGTGAAGTCGGCATCATTTTTTAACAGCTCATAAGTCGCACGGCTAATATTCACTTTATTCACTTCGCCTGAACTTTCCATGCGACTGGCGGTATTCACAGTATCTCCCCAAACATCGTATTGAAATTTCTTTACACCCACAATTCCAGCCACTATCGGGCCTGTATGGATGCCCACCCGCATCTGGAAAGTACGCTCATCGCTGGCTTCTTTTTCCTGGTGGTGTTTTTCAACAAACTGCTGCATCGCCAAAGCTGCCAAAACCGTATTCTTGACAGAGGTTTCTTCAGGTGCCGGCAAACCTCCTGCCGCCATGTAGGAATCACCTATGGTCTTTATTTTTTCAACGCCAAACTGCTCGCAAATGGCATCGAACTCCTTGAAGTAATGGTTGATTTCACTGACCAAGGCCACAGCAGACATTTTCTCAGACTGCTCCGTAAAACTCTTAAAATCAGTAAATAAAATGGACACGGTATCGTAGCTGCGAGCCTCAGCTTCGCCCTTTTGTTTGAGTTCTTCGGCCACTTCGGATGGCAGGATGTTGAGTAGGAGTGCTTCGCTACGTTGCTTTTCCTTTTCTATCTTGTTTCGTTGCCGGAAAAACACCCCTGCAAAGAACAAGACCACAACAAGCCCGCCCATCAACACATTTCTCACCAACTTTTGCTGCTTTAATTGCTGGGCCACCAAGGCGTCTTTCTTTTCCTGTTCGGCCTGCGCTGCTGCCTCTTTTTTGTCGAAATCGTACTGCATTTCCAAGCGGGCCATCTTTCTGGTATTCTCCACGTTGAAGAGGCTGTCCTTCAGCATGGCAGCCTGCTCATAGTATTCTAGGGCTTTCTTGCTATTACCCATCTTTTTGTAAATACCATATAGCTGTTCATTAAAATTTTGTTCGTAAGAAAGCTCGCCCACTTCTTTTGCGATTTGTAGGCCGGTTTCACCACAATGAATGGCCTGTTGATAATTGCGCAATTCGAGGTTTAATCCACTCAGGTTAAGGTAAGCAAGAGAAACTTCGCGTCGGTTCCCCAATTCGCTCCAGGCTTCCAAATTGCGCTGGAAATATTCCAGGGCATGGGGGAAGTCTCCTTTATTGGCATATACCACCCCAATATTTCCTAAAAGGGTAGCCACGTCTCCTTTACTGCCCAATTCTTCTTTGATGGCCAAACTGCGCTGGAAGTAATCCAATGCTTTGTCGAAATCACCCTCGTTGACGTAAATTACACCGTAGTAAAGCAATACCCTGGACGATTGCTCTATATCACCAATTGCTTTTGCAATAGCATCACTTTGTTGGCAATATTCCAGGGCCTTCGGGCTGTCGCCCATGTTGACGTATATATTCGCAATATTGCCCAACAGCCTGCCGACTCTACGTTCCTTACCCAATTCCTCCGCAATAGACAGGCTTTGTTGGTAGTAGTCCAATGCCTTTGGGTAATCCGCTTTATTCAAGAAGGAATTCCCTTGTGCGTTCAAGGCTTCCATCATTTGAGCCTTTAGCCCCTTGCGCTTGGCCAAGTCAAACTCCAATTGAGCAAAATAAAAGGCGGAATCGGGCTGGTTATCGAGATAATGTTTATTGATTAAAGCGTGGATGGCGTTTATGCGGATGGTATCGGCTGCGGAGTGGTCATTCCAGATGCTCAACAGGGAATCTATATCCTTTTGCTGCTCAGGAGTTCTTTCTTGAGCAAAAGAAACCGTAGTCAGGACAAGCAACAGGAGGGTTGAGATGGCTGTTTTCATGAAATAATTAAAAAAGAAGATCCATCCAATGAAGCGGGTTTTAAAAATGTTCATTGAAAAGCCGATACCAAAGCCCTCTCTCAACTTTTTGAAGATATGATTGAGTTTATTTTCCATTGTTCCCTAAATGATTTTCAACAGGCTTAATCCACTCATATTCCCTCGACGCTACCCAAAAAACCCCCACCGAGCCAATCAACACCTCTAAATATTGGCGGCTCAGCAGGGTTTTCTTCCGTACTCCTGAACTCCCGTTTCCGTTTCCGTACTCCTGAACTCCCGTTCAGGAGACCTTCCGAACAGGAGTTCGGAAGTACGATCGCTCCTGAACTCCCGTTCAGTAGATCTTCCGAACAGGAGTTCGGAAGTACGATCGCTCCTGAACTCCCGTTCAGTAGATCTTCCGAACAGGAGTTCGGAAGTACGATCGCTCCTGAACTCCCGTTCAGTAGATC
>CALMIR010000204.1 GCA_937864265.1 uncultured Saprospirales bacterium
AGCACTGCAAAATCGGGAAGCACAAAGGCTTCCTTGTATCCTTTCCATGCCTGCGACTTTCCGTTCCAGAACCACGAAGCGGTGACAAAATACCAGTAGAGGGCAGAAGCCTGTATAGGCGGGTGTGGTTCAAAAAAAGCAGGGCTTATTATTACCACAGAGGGGCAAAAGTTCACAAAGAGAAGGTTTTGGCATAAAATCCCAATGAGATTTTATGTCAAAACTAGGTGTCTTTTGTTTCCTTTATATTTATTGTAGTTCTATAAGGCTTAGATATTACCTGAACTGGTCTTATGAGAAACCCCCTTAAAACACGACCAGCCGCTCGCTCCACTTTTTCTCTTTACCGATCAGTACGTTTACATAATAGACACCTTTGGGCAAAACACTGGTATCCAATTCCACTGCCGTTGCGCCAACGCGGAGGGATTGCTTTTTCTCCAAAGCCATCTTGCCCTTAGCATCGTACAATTTGATCTCGGCGGACGACTTGTAATTGCTGTTGATGTATAAGATGCTACCCTTTTTATCCGGCTTGTCCACCAATTCAAAATTCATCTGATGCGCCCGCATTTGGATAGATTGCACCGGGGAGTATTCATTGCCGCCGTTTTTTTCCACCATTTTGATGCGATAATACAAATCCTCGCCTGGAAATACATCTTTATCGATAAACAGGTAGGAGGCCGGTTCATCGGATTGGCTCAGGGGACGAACCCAGTCCAGCGCTTCAAAAGAGCCGCCATTGACCGAGCGTTCGATTTGGTAGCCAAGCGTCTGGTTTTCAAACGGTACATCCCAATTGAGTTCGATAAATTGTTCGTTTTGGTTGAGGTCGAGGGCAATTTTGCTGGGAATAAGGCGCTCAGCCCGGCCTTGTATCCATAGGGCATAAGAGCGGGGCGGACAGCTCAAATGCAAAGCATAAGGGATGCCCTGCAAGCTATCCGAAACCTGAAGGTTGGCTTTACTCCATATTGCATTGCCCGTAATGTCGGTAAAATAGTCACCCGGCTCTACATTAGATCGATTGATCTCGTGGATCACCCGCAGCGTATCGCTGGAAAAATTGATGCAGACAATCAGGTCTTTATGTCCCATTTCATTACCCGCAGCGGTATTGTTGCCATCCAGTTGGTAGATGAGTACCTGCGTCGAATCGGCTCCCGGATAATAATAGTGCTGCTTGTCGGTTCCCACCTTATTGAGATAGTCTATGCTCAATGAGCCATGGATATATGCCTTGTGCGCTTGGATCAATTGGTCGATCTCGTCCTTGAGCGGCTTTTTGTGCTGGTATTCTGGCAACTCCGATTCCATGCCAAAATAATCGCCATAAAATACAGCAGCTAGGCCCAACTGGTTATTCGTCAAGGTATAAACATAAGCCAACAGCGGGTCTGGCAGCGGATCATCCGCGTCACCAGGGCGATTGTTCTTATTATTTAAGGTAGGACTATTGACCAAAGTGACTACATTAAAACCCGTAATAGACGTAGCATCGCGCAGGCTTTGCCGGAATACATTTCTGACATCAAAGGTCGAATCGGTGCAGGCCCTTCTCAGCGATTCCCTCAAATAGTAATCATACACCCGGGGTGTAATCCGGTCGCGCACCTCAGGCGCTAATGCCGTCTCTACCTGTCCTGCCCAGCGGGCGGCCTTGTCCGGACGCAAAGGATCGTTCAAAGAAGTAATGAACAGTTCCGGCAATTGCTGACTTTGGTACAACTGATTCAATTGTTGCGCCGTTTGCAGCGGATTGGGATTGCCGCTGCTGCTGCTGCTCAGGCTGTACGCTCTAATTTGAAAATGGGTATTCACCTCCTGCAAAAGGCCATCTAAGTTGGCGCTATCCCGTTTCAAATCCATTTCCGCCAGGGGCTGGATACCGCTTTGGCGCAGGCGCTGCAACAAGCCAGAAATCATGCCTTTCCGGGCAGGCTGGAGCGAGGGCATCCAAATATAGGAGAAGCCGGCATAAGACAGTTCAGACGCCTGTTGTTCCATTTTGTGTATCCAAAAATCCAGCGTTGCAGAATCAATCGGCGCATATATATTATCGCCCGGGCAACTCCAATAGCATCCCTGCATAATGAAATCTTGTCCCTGTGCAGCGGTGACACCCAATAGCAGGATGCCCAAATAGTGATAAGCCAATAGCTTTCTCATGCGTTTTGATGTTGTAAAACATTAGGGCTGGTCAGGGTCAGAGTAGTTGATGTTCACGGAAGCTTTCGTGTAAAAATATTACTTTTAGGCTTTCTTTAAAAAAGAAGTTTGCTTTTTAGCGCTAAAAGATGCTTTCCATCCTGCTACCGATATACAATTATGATGTCCGGCCTTTGGTACAAGTGCTGCAAAGCCAAGCTCAGCACCTGCAAGTCCCCTGGGAAATCATCTGTTTGGACGATGCTTCAGCACCTGCATACCGCGATTTGAACCGCGAAATAGATCGGCTCAGCGGTGTGCAATATGAAGTCCTTTCGGAAAATATAGGCCGCGCCCGCATCAGAAATGCGCTGGCGCAAAGAGCCCGGTTGGAATACCTCTTGTTTATGGACTGCGATTCAGGCGTGGTTAACGATGACTTTCTAGCCACTTATGGCGCGCATTTGCAACCCAATACCGTGCTTTGCGGGGGAACTGCCTATGCTGAAAACGCGCCCAGCCAGCCCGAATTGAACCTGCACTGGAAATACGGCCGCCGTCGCGAACAAATTTCCGCCGACAGGCGCAGGCAAAGCCCCTACCAAAGTTTCAAAACCCACCATTTTGTCGTACCCAAACCGCTGATGCTGCGCTTTCCCTTTGAAGAACGCCTGACACAGTACGGGCACGAAGACACTTTATTCGGATTGGCATTAGAAAAAGCACATATTCCCATTGTTCACCTGGATAATCCGATGCTGCATTTGGGCTTGGAGCCCCGCGCCATTTTTTTGGAAAAAACAAAAAGAGCCATTGAAAACCTGGTTTTTCTGCAAGAACAAGGCATTGCTATCGAAACGCGCTTGCTGAACGTCTATCAAGGTTTGCAGCGCTGGAAAATGGCGGCTTTGGCCGCTTGGTTGTTGAAGCGATTGAACCCCGTACTAGTTTGGCTTTTGTACCGCCCCAATCCTCCTATCCGAGCCTTGGACTTGTACAAACTCAGCTATTTGCTCCAATGCGCCAAAAAAAATGGGATAAATGAAAAATAGGTAATACTTTTAGGGCTTTCGATTAAACGATCCGTTTTATGATCCTGAGGATTGTATTTATTTTAGTTTGTCTGGTATTCTTTATCAATGGTTGCAACAGCTTGATTTCCCAGTATTTCGGCACCCATAAGCTCAGAAGTTTTTCTATAAATGAAGTGCTTAAAGAGGGCATTGGCGATTCGGACTATGTGGAAATTTCCGATGCCTGGCTGAGCGGCGATTTTGCCTATACCCACGGTAAAATCAAGGAGGAATCCGGCCTGATCCTTTATCCGGTGTTGTCTCAAGCACAACTGCAAGCCAAACAGCAGGGGGAAAAAGTACAGGTGCAAGTGATCGCCTGGACGGCGGATTTTCACTCGCCCTGTGTAGATGAAAAAAATTGCATCCAAGCCGGTTCTAGCACCCTGAAAGGTGTCGTCCGCGACCTGCCACAGGATCGCAGAAAACCGGAATTGCTCCAGCCGATGGGCTACGAACTCGCAGATAATGTCCTTTATGTCAACCACGACCAAGCGCCACTGCCCTGGTACTGGAATGCTGGCATGATGCTGGGTGCAGCACTAATCATTTACATCGTGGAGCGCAGGTATGTTTATTTGAAGGAAAAGCAAAAAAAGATATAAGTCATGGAAAACTCAAAAAGGGAGTTTATAGTCGCCGCCAACTGGAAAATGAATATGACCTACGAACAGGGTCGCGACTTGGCTAAGGCCATCGTCAATCGCCTGCAACCCAGTGCCGTGAAAGTCGTGCTGGGTGTTCCCTTCATTCACCTGAAAAACCTGAGCGGTACCATCAAAGATATCAGCAATTTATACCTCGGTGCTCAAAACTGCCACCAACAAAGCAGCGGCGCTTATACCGGCGAAATATCCGCCGCCATGCTTAAATCCTGCGATGTGGATTATGTGATTTTAGGTCATTCCGAACGCCGGGAATACTTCGGGGAATCCGATGAACTGGTCGGGGAAAAAATAAAGACTGTACTCGAACAAGGGATGAAGGTCATTTATTGCTGCGGGGAAAAACTGGAAGTCCGGGAAGCTGATGGGCATAAGGCCCTGGTGGGCGAACAGCTTAAAACGGCTTTTGCAGGACTGGACGAGGCCGCTATGAAGCAAATGGTCATTGCATACGAACCCGTTTGGGCCATCGGCACCGGAAAAACAGCCAGCCCGGAACAAGCACAGGAAATGCATGCCCATATCCGCACCATCTTGAACGACCTGTACGGAGACAACATCGCCCAATCGACGGCTATTTTATATGGCGGCAGTGTCAAGGCTTCCAATGCCAAGGAGCTGTTTTCTCAACCAGACGTGGACGGTGGTCTCATTGGTGGCGCTTCGCTAAATGCGGAAGAATTCATTGCCATCGTGGAATCGAGATAATTGAATGTCACTTTTTTGATAAATTAAGGCAAGCTCATACACAAGAAATGAATGTATTTCATTAGATTTGTTTAACGTTCATTTCAACGCCTTCCCTTATGAGCAGTATTGTTACACAGCGGTTCATCAAATGCCACCAAAAACTGAAGGAAGAAAACCGGATCAAATCCAGCCGTCAGTTTGCCATTGCTTTGGATTATTTGCCCCAGAGCTTGAGTGAAATCCTAAAAGGCAGGCGCGATGTAACCATCGACCTACTGCGCAAAGCAGTAGAACAATACCAAATCAACCCGGTTTTCATCTACACCGGCGAAGGCCCGATGTTTATGACGGAAGAAAACCTCTCTTCCCTGAAAGTCCTGACCATTGTCACCAATACGCACGACGAAGAGCGCATTGTACATGTGCCCGCCCCAGCGCAGGCAGGCTATGCCAACCAATCGAGCCAACCTTCTTTTATCCAGGAATTGCCTTCCTTCACCCTACCCGATTTCAAGTACAAAGTGGGCGTCCACCGCTCATTCGACGTGAGCGGCGACAGCATGGAAAACACCCTGTTTGAAGGCGACAAGGTCATCTGCAGCTTTTTGGAACCCACCCTTTGGGAAAGCGCCGTTAAAGACAATTATGTCTATGTCATCGTTACCCACGCCGACGTGCTGATCAAAAGGGTGCTCAACCAGTTCAAACTAAAAAAGCAGCTTCAGGTAGGATCTGACAATGCGTTCTACGAGCCTTATGCCATCCCTTTGTCCGACATCAAAGAAATCTGGTACGTGCGCGCCAAGATCAGCCCCTTCCTGCCCTCGCCACAAAATGTCAAAAACTACCTCCAGGAAGAAATACAGGAACTCAAGAAAAACCTGAATCAACAATCGCAACTCATCGCTCACTTGAGTCGCACCATGGAACAACTGGTATCCGAAAACGGCAAAAAAATGCAACCATGAAATCTATCAAAGTAACAGGCGTCATCCGGTACATTCCTTTGGAAACCGGCTTCTGGGCCATCATCGGCGACGACGGCCAGGAATACCGCCCCCTCAATTTTCCCGAACAACTCAAAAAAGAAGGCAGCCGGGTAGAGGTCAAGGTAAAAGAAGTGGTGGAAGATATGTCCTTGTTTATGTGGGGCATACCAGTGAAGGTATTGGGGTTTCATACGTTGTAGGGGGGGTGACCACTTAGTCGGTGGAATTAATCATCTTACCTAGAGCGCTTTCTGAAAATTTCCCAAATCCCTTAAATTCGCTAATAAAAAAAGCCATGTTCACCCTCGACAACTTTGAAAACCAGGTGCCCGATCAGATCCAAAAGCGCGGACTCGACTATTTTAAAACACGGGCTGTAGGAAATATCTCGGAAATCAATACGGGTCATTGGGAAGCCATTGTATTTGGCAGCGAGGACTACGAAGTGGAAATCCAACTACGTGGTCGGCAAATCACCCATTGGGATTGCAATTGTCCTTACGACGGTTCCATATGCAAACATGTAGTCGCTGTTCTATATACGCTGCGTGAAACAAAGCCAGAAAAATCAAAAGAGAAAAATTCCAAGGCCAGAAAAATGAGTTTCGAGGATGTATTATTGCAACTCGATCTGGAAGAACTGCGGGCCTTTATCCGGGAACAGAAGGCGCAGCATCGAGATTTTGGCAATCAATTTTTGCTGTATTTTGCCGATAAAGATCCCACGATGGATATGGAGAAAAAATATCGGGAAATGGTACAGCAGTTGGTCCGAAAGCACAGCGATAGAGGCTTCATGGACTACCGCAATACAATAGCCTTTTACAAAGCTATGAGGCCGATCCTGCTAGCTGCAAATCAGGCTTTAACCCGAAACAATTTTCGGGAGGCGCTGGCTGTCGCTAAGGTCGTCTGTCTGGCAGGAATAGACTCAATACAGCATTGCGATGATTCAAGTGGGAGCATTGGAGACATCCTCTTTGAGGGCATTCACGTATTAGAAAAGGCAGCCCAAAGTACGGCAGTAGCGCCCGAGTTGCTAGATGATATTTTTACCTGGCTGGAAAAACAATTAGCCAATAGTATCTGGTTTGATTACGGCGATTTCGGTTATGAATTACTGGATGTGGCCGCTTCCATTGCTAAGCATAGAGATGCTGACCGGTATATTCGCCTATTGGATCAACTTCGAATGATGAATACGGGTATCAATTATAGCTCCAAATTTAAGCAAGAATTATTTGTAAAAAAGAAAGTCCACTTCCTACAAGCCGTCGGTCGGGAGCAGGAAATCGAGCAACTGATTGCCGACAACATTGACATCGTATCCATCCGGCGAGGTCAAGTAGAAAAAGCCATCGAGCAACGAAATTACCCCCTTGCCAAACAACTTATCGAAGCAGGCATCCAAATTGCGGAAGGCCAAAAGCATCCCGGTACGGTGCACCAATGGGAAGAAGTCTTGATTCGAATCGCCCAACTGGAGCAGGACATCCCGACCTTCCGCAGTTTGACCAAAAGATTCGCTTTTGAAAGAGGCGTGAGCATTAAATTTTATCAAAGCTGGAAATCCTCCTTTTCGCTGGAAGAATGGCCTGATGTCATAGAGCAACACATTCAAGCAACCATCACAGAAGAGCGGTCTAAGCCGCGCCACGATTGGGACGATGTAGAAAGCAGTCTTTATACCAAGCTGTCGCCCATTTATATTGAGGAGCAACTATGGGACAAGCTCCTACAAGTACTTCCGCCATATCCCACCGAATATCAGTTGCAGCCGGTTCATCCCTACCTGGCCAAGCGCTACCCCAAAGAAATGTTGGCCTTTTACCTTGGCTTGCTGGAAAAGATGGGCGATAAAGCCAGCGCTAGAAATGATTATTATAACTTGGCGATGCTGATGAAAAAAGTAAAACAAGATATTGAACACAGCCATCGGCCTATTGATGAACTGGCCACTTCCCTCATCCAAAAATACCCGCGCCGCCCTGCGATGAAGGAGGAATTGGGAAAGGTGTTGATGGGTAGGTAATAATGGATGGCGGAATGAAATAGATGATGACGTAGGTCGAGGCGCTAGGGTGAATGCCTAGTAGGCTTTTGGCGGAATGTAGTCAAATATAAGGGCTCTTTTTTGGGATTTGAGAGGGCTTTTTTGTCTGAGGATTAGGAAGATCAGTACTAAAATTTTATATCCTCTTCAATTTAGATAACTTCTTTAGCTTCTCAAAATACGAATCCCATAACTTTTTGGAATCCCTTGCTTGATTCATTGGGTTTGTTCCATCATCATACAGGAAAATTTTAGAAATCTTACCATCTGAATCTCTTTGTATTCTGGCCGGATCATCTATGATTTGAGTTAGAAACTTTTCTGTACCCCCTTTGTAGCTAGTATTGATTAGTAAATCAGGAAATTCTGAATGGGATACATCCCTTTTATTGACCCCAATTGGTTGATATTCACGGTTCAAGCATCTCCACTTGTCACCTTCTACTCTCTCAAAGCAATATGGCAAATTGATTCTAAAAAAATCCGATAGCATATTTTGTTATTTTAAAAGTAAATCATCTCATAAGAAAGCGTTGCTCAACACAACGTTGCGCTCTACGTATTTGTGATGCTTAGGAAACATATTCAAAAAAGTCATTGATCTGCTCCTACCACCACGTTTGATACGCCCCCCCCTTTATGCATATAGTTTAGATTGATGCCCTTCATGTTGAAGATTCGTTCTTCTCTAGTCATAGTGAATGGTAATATTCTTTGATTTTTATGGCCATAAGTTTCCGCCTTAAAATCAAGAAGTCATTGTAATCGTCAATGCCCATTTGTTGAATTTCTGTCGGCACGCAATTCATTTTCAAGTTGTCAAGGAGTTGTTGCTCGGTTGAAAGTCCGCTTACTTGCTGGCTGCTGTTTAGCATTTGAGCTTTTACGATTTCAAAGTAGTTTTTTGGTGGTTTATTACCTACCTTAATGTTTATCTCCGATTGCATATAAACGTAGTTGGCTATTTGATTGTATTTGCTCCTATCCAACCCATTCTTTTTCAAATAGTCCTTTGGAAACAAGTGATGAATGTCGCCTCGAAGTGAAATCAAATCGCTTACTAACACATCTTTTGATAAAAATCCCCGATCGTTGGCCTTGACTTGAGAAGCCAAAAAAACGTGGAAATATGGGCTACTTGCAACCGAAGAGTTTAAGCTCTGGGGTAATGAAGCGTTCCAAAAAGCTTCCGAAAGCTCCGCTTCTTCTCGTTCCCTCAAAATTTCTTCAATTGGTTTGTGAGAAATTTGTTTTATGTCAAAATCAAATGCACTTTCAGGTGAACCAGAATATCGACCTGTCAAGATGGAATAAACTAACCAACGCCTAACACAACTTTCAACTGCAACTGAATTAACTCCTAACTCTTTTAGTTTGAGATAAACGATGTAAGCGAAATTGATTGCATTTTGTGAACGAATAAGTTTTGGCGAAATAAATCCTGCGGATTTGATAATCATCAAAAACCGTTTGAAGTTTGTCTCATTTATAAAACTATTCACGCCTGTTTTTAAGATTGCAAAGGACTGCTCAGCAATTGAGTCTTCATAAGTCCTTGTTTCAAAATTTCTACCAGAAAGTAAACTTACCAAATCGGAAAGCCGTCCTCTGTTGAACTTAGAAGTAAATGCAACACGAATTAAATCGTTGTAGTCAGGATCATATAAATCCTCATTCTCTGTTTTGAGCCATTGCAGTTTTTGAAAGTAGTCCGTTTTTACAAATTCTTTATCGTTGTCAATGATGTGTTTGTAAAATTCGGGGGCAATGCACAAATGGCAGAAGTAATCAATGGCTTTGCGTAATTCGTTTCCGTTGTATTCTGTATTGGAAGCAATTTTGCTCATTGCAAAGTCTGCTTGACTAAGCACAACGCCTTTTGAATTTATACGGATGAATATCTCTGTAACTGTTTCTATTTCCAAATCTGCCGCCAACTCAATAATTCCAATCTGCTTTTTCGGAATGTTCATCAAGTTTGAAAAAGCGTTCCGAACTTGTTTCTTATCAACATCAGGATTAAGCTCGAAATATTGATCTGCAATTTCAAAAAGATCTCCATTGATAGCTTGTGAAATATCAGGAAGCCAAGTTTTATCTTTTAAGATTGCTGGGTTTTGAACTTCAAATTTTTCGTCAATCGGGTGAAAGGCGATTTTGATTTTTACTCGCTCATAGTTTTTGTTGATTACATACTGTCCAAGAATTGCAGCTGTTAATGCAGTTACACGCTGTTGTCCGTCAATTAGAATTTTTTTTCCTTCACTTAAACTGCCGTCCTTCAGCCTTACATTAGGGTTTCTCCAAGCTATAACATACCCAACTGGATAACCTTGATACAAACTGTCCAATAAGTCTCGAACCTTTGAACTGTCCCAAACAAATGGTCTTTGAATTTCAGGAATTGCTATTTCTCCCGATTTTACCCAAGCTAAAACTGTCTCAATTAATTGTTGATTTACTGCGTATTTTTGCATCTATCATTTTTGTTTTTAGCAGTCTATCTGTTGCTGGTTCTGTAGTCCATAGAAAGATCACCTTACTAGCGCAGCCTTTTACTCAGCCACCATCTCGATAGACACCCGCAGCGTATATATCGCTTAATAAGAAACCAACTTTTAAGTACAAAAACTAAAAATCAAGTAAATAAACCCAATCACCTGAAATGTCCCCGCTTTTACCCCTGCCTGACCAATTACAAACAATTATACCCGTTTGTAATCAGCTTTTCCGATCAGCACAAAATATGCAGCTAAATATACAACACTGCTTTCAATACACCAAGCTTGTCGTGAAAAAAATGTTAGCACAAGTTGGCAGGTACGCCGCTTTTTTTTTAATGCCGAGTGCGGCCATCTAGGAAACACCGCCACCGTATTTACATTACTTTATCCAGTTTTTCTCTGTATTTATGGAGCATCATACCCGCAAAAGCCGATTTATCATGCCGCAGTAATTGCACTCCTTCTCCGTTTACGATCGTCGGATGAATGTCCCGAAGGTATTTATCGCTCCAAGTTGCCAGCTCCACCAGTATAGGTGTCAAAGCCAATCCCTTATCGGTTAACAGATAAAGATTGGTCTTTTTATTATTCGGTCGTTGGGTTTTGACGATAATTCCTAGCTCTTCCAGCAGCTTGAGCTTAGTCGAGAGAATATTGGTAGCAATAGCTTCATCGCTTTCCGTAAAGTCTTTAAAGGTTTCTTTGCCTTCGAGTAGCATTTGCTTTACAATCACCAACATCCACTTATCGCCTAAAATGTCCAGGGCTGAAGTAAATGGACAATCACATCTGAATTCCTGTGGCATATGTTAACTTCTTGTTAAATATTACTTGCAAAATGCAAGTTTTTTCTCAAATCGCTTGCAAATCGCAAGTTATTCAGTATTTTTGCTTGCACAACAAAAGTAATAAATTTTCAGATATGAGACAAGTCTTTGCCATTCTTCTGATTACGGGTTTTATCGCTTCCTGTAATTCAGCCAAAAAAACAAGCGATAATCAACCATCTAAAATTTCAACCATGAGTAAAAAAGAAATCGTTGGCACTTTTTTAGGCGCCGTACTGCAAAATGATCCCGCAACCATGCGCGAACTGGCTGATGCCAACTACATCCAGCACAATCCATTTATCCCGACAGGTCTTGAGCCGTTTATTGAAATGCTACCTGTGTTGCAGGAAAACGGGACGACGGCTGAAAACATTCGCATGTTTCAGGATGGCAATTATGTGTTTATGCACAACGTTTGGAAAAATGCCAAACCTTTTGGAGCAGACGAGATGGTATCGTTTGATATTATCCGCTTAGACAAGGATGGCAAAGTAGCGGAGCATTGGGATGCTATGACGGCATTAGTAAAAGAGACCGCCAGCGGAAGAACACAAACAGATGGCCCTACCCAGGCAAAGGACTTGGATAGAACAGCGGAAAATAAGGTACTGGCAAGGGCTTTGGTAGAAGATATTCTGATGGGTAAAAACCCGAATAAGATTACGGACTATATCAGTGCCGAAAAGTACGATCAGCACAATCCCGCTATCAAAGACGGATTGTCGGGCATCATGGAGGCGGTGGAGTATCTCGTTTCGCAAAACAATATGTTCCAATACACTAAAATCCACCAAGTACTTGGGGAAGGTGATTTTGTGCTGACCGTGAGCGAGGGACAATGGAACGGAACTACAAATGTCTTTTACGATTTGCTACGCTTTGAGGATGGTAAAGCAGTGGAACACTGGGATGTGATCCAAGCAATTCCTACTCAGGGATTGGCTAATGGCAATGGAATGTTTGGGTTTTAGAGGGCGTAAGATCGTACATCGTTAATCGGAAATCCAGAAGTTGGGTGAGGGTGAGGGTGAGAGTGTGGGTG
>CALMIR010000205.1 GCA_937864265.1 uncultured Saprospirales bacterium
TGAATGAGCCTTGCCTTGAGCCGTTAAGATGGCGCTACGCTGTAGCGCGCGGTCTGGGCTATATCGGGGCAACAGAGATACCGTTCCGCTGGAACGACTGGGTTAGCAGGGCTATATCGGGGAATATAAAGGCGTAGGAATTGAAAGAGAACAAGGAAGTCTTTGTGTACTTCTGTGGACTTTGTGGTTTTAATGAGCATTGCTTTTTTTTGTAAAATAAACAGGCATTAGCACAAAGTGGGGCTAAATTTAGGTGTAGCACTGCCTAAAACCACATCATCTGAAGCAACCAGGCTATACCAATACCCAGAAAATTGCCTATTGCGTAGCCCAAAAGCCCCACCGCTATGCCCGGGAAAAGCAATTGCTTATTGCCTGTTGTGCTGGACAATTGCCCGATAAAAGCAGGCCCGTACAAACCGGCAACAGAGGTAAACAACACCGTATCCCGATCAATGCCAAATAATTTAGAGAGCAAAAGGTGGAGCGCAATCGTCGTCAAGAAAGTAGCCGTTACAAACCAAAAGATAAGGCCTCCTTCTGTAGCCACTTTTGAAAAATCAGCACTAATACCCAGGGCGGCACAAAAAATCAGCAGGAAATATTCCCCCGTTACAAAAGAGCGTTGCAACTTTTTTACGAAGGGAAAAAAAGTTAACGCCAGGCTAATGACCGTTAATGTGAGTATGATGAAAGCCGTTTGATCTAAATTGCCCCAAAATAGCCAGGTTGACCCTAGCGTAGCCCCAATAACAAGGATGGCCAAAAGGATTAATTTAAGCTCATCTTTTTCGTGGCCCTCGGCTTCTTTTGATGCATCCAAAATTTCTACCTCTGCCATACCCTTGCTGGAAAAGGGCGGTAAAAACCAGCTCAATATTTTGTGTCCGACTGAAAACAGGATAAAAAGATACAGGGCACCCAGTAGCATATCGGCTGTATTGAGATAGACAATGGCAGATTCAGTAGCACCCGTTGCCAAACCAATGGCTTGCATATTGGGCGTTCCGCCGGTGTACATACCCACCAGCATCCCGCCGTATTGCCAGGCATGAGCATCCTGATCGGCAAAATAATAAGTAACAGCAAATACAGAGGTACAAACGCTGATGATACAAAGCAAGAAGCCCAGCAACATACTTTTGGCCTGGGTAATGGATTCTTTTAGCGATACGCCCATCAGCAATATAGGCAGCGCAAGCAATAAAGCCAAATTGGAAAGGGTCGAAGCCATAGGCAAGTCTTTGGGAAATGCCGGCCAATTGCCCATGAGAATACCTGCTCCATAGCATAAAACGATAGGGCTTAACCAATCGGGAAAGCCTTTGAGCCGATGCAGTCGCCTGCTGATATAAGGGAGTAAGACGAGGAGAAAAAACTGGAGTATCATGTTGGAATAATGGTAAATAAGATGTAAACACTTACCTGATGGCAGCCAACTAAAATCCCTTAAACTGAAATACCAAGCCTTCCTTTTCATAACCTACGGTCAACTGGCCGCTTTCTGCTTCGGGGTGAGCCAAAATCCAATTGGCAATACCCGATATGAGCCATTGATCGATCAGGCGCTGCAAAGGGCGAGCACCGTAACGAACATCAAAACCTACCTTCGACAAGTGGGCGATTAAGGCATCGGCGAACAATAACTCCAATCGGCGCTTAGTGATACCTTCCCGCTTTTTGACTTCTGCTAGTTCTTTGAGGGTAATTTCCTGAATGCTTTGTTGGTCCAGCGGCCTGAAAACCACAACAGCATCAATACGGTTCATAAACTCTGGCCGAAAATGCCGGGCAATGGCGGAATGGTAAGCCGTATTTTCATCGTCAGGGGTCGAAAAACCGATGGATTGACGGCTGCTCGCGCCCAAGTTAGAGGTCATAATAACAATGGTGTTCCTAAAATTGGTCACTCGCCCAAAAGCATCCACCATCATGCCTTCATCCAGTACCCCCAGAAGGGTGTCAAAAACAGAAGGATCTGCTTTTTCTATTTCATCGAGCAAAAGCACGGAAAATGGGCGTTCTCTGATTTCTTTGACCAAAAGCCCTGGCTCGCGCCTGGCGCCAATCAGCCGACTGATCTGGTAAGCATGCTGAAATTCGCTCATATCTATCCGGATCAAAGGCGATTTGCGCTGGCCTTTTCCAAAAAAATAATTGGCCAGGGCTTTGCAACTGGCAGTTTTTCCGACGCCTGTTGGCCCAGCAAAAAGTAACGTGTAGATGGGTTTGTGCGGGTTATTCAAACCGGCTTTGTATATTTTTACTAGGCTACTCAATTGGTTGACAGCCATAGGTTGGCCTATGATCTGGCTATTGAAATAATGGCTCAGCTCCTGCGTATCCAATATCAGGTCGTCCCGCAAAAACAATTCGGGCAGCCCCGTTTGGCGCACAAAAGTATCGATGACAAAGCGCTTGTCAATACCGCTTTTATCCAGTAGCATTTGCTCGTTGAGGCATTGGCTGAAAAATTTGATCGCTTTACCCGGAAAACTTTCGTAAGGGTAATAGCGCAATAGCAATCGATAAGCCAAACGCAAGGCGTCTTCCTCAATGGTGATTTTTAGATTTTGCTCAGAAAAGGCTGCCAGACGCTGTAATATTTGTATGGTTTTATACTCTGGCAACTCATCTATCTGAACAATCTGGAAGCTTTGCGCAAAACCGGGCAACAATCGTCGGATACTTTCCAATTCTTGAGGGGTGCATTCGCCCAGCAATTGCAAGCGACCTTGTTGCAAAAAATATTGAAAAAAAGCAGCCATACTATCTTCCGGCCCTTCGCCGCCAATTTCCAGCAGGCGTATCACATCTTCTACCCATAAAATACCATTGGCCGTACTCAGCTCTTCGATCAGCTTCTCCGCCATTTGCTCCCATTCGCCGAGGTATTTGGAGCTTGCAGTGATCCGTTGCGACATGATGCGCCAAAAGCTTAATCCGATTTCCTGACGCTGAGCTGGCGAGCTGATCTTCTTAATGGCTTGCTGCAATACCGCGCTTTTGCCGACGCCTTGTTTGCCCACTACCAATACATTGGAGCGGGTCTGTACAATTTTTTCTATCAAAGTTTGCACAACCTCTTCCATTTCCCAAGCCGCCTCTGGAAGAATATGGATGTTTTTTCTCAAGTGCTTGGGGTAAGGATAGCGCTCCGCAAGTCGGCCTAAAATTTTGTAAGTGCGTTGAAATTCCGGCGGTTCCCAGAAAAAATCACGGTCATAATTGACTTTGAGCGTAATGGTTTCCAGCGTTGGAGTAGGGTAGGAGACCAGCCGAAATAGCTTCTCTGGCGGATACTGATTGAGCAGGCTTGTGGCCCCATGACGCACTAGCGCATCAAACTGCTTGGGATCATAGTAGTAAAAACTTTCCCCCATTAAAGGCAGGTGGCATTCATAATTGCCTTGCGCTGTTTCGCCAAAAACAACGGGAACGGGCACTTTTACCGATTGGGAAAAAGGGTAAGACCCGCTGCGGTCGCGGTAAGCCGGACGCATGGGAATTTCTAACATTTTCAATCGCGGCTCAACGATGTCGAAAACTGGGAATTCATCGTGTTTTTTGTATTGCTTTTGTAAGTAATCCAGTACATTGGCCTTCAGGCTGCTCGTGTCCTTATCCAAAACCTCCACCTCGGTGCCTACCAATAAACCCAATACCAATTCGGGTTGCAATTGATAGCACAGTATCGGATAATTAATTCTTTCCATATTGCTTGGGTAGGTAGCTCATTGTTGCCAAGCGAAGGTAGGGAAAAATGTTGGTAGTGGTAGTGAGTAGGGTGCACGGAAAAAAAAATCCCCGCAATGGAAACCATTACAGGGATAAATGCTTGTTTACCAGTGATTCCGCTGGGATTCGAACCCAGGGCCCATACATTAAAAGTGTATTGCTCTACCAGCTGAGCTACGGAATCAGTGGGGCTTTTAGACCCCCTTTTTTAAAAAGCGTTGCAAATATAGACCTTTTTGAAAGAAATATGCAAGCTTGGAGTGATATTTTTTTGGAAAAGGCTCGCTCTCGCTTTTTAACGCGCAGTAAATCAGCGTTTTATCAATAATCAAAATCGAATTCCAACTGAATACCTTCGCCACTATGTTCTTTCATTAAATTGGAGACCGCCAGGCCCAACAGCCGTACCCGGTCAATATCTGTCCTGTTTTCTTCCAGCAATTCGTGCGCAACACTTATCAAATCATCCAAATGGCGAATTTCAGATGAAAAGGTTCGGCTGCGATTGATGACTTTAAAATCTGGCATTTTGGCCTTCAGCGTTAGCGTTCGGCCATAATTATCGGCTTTTTTCATGTACTGAAAGATAATGCCCGCCAGTTGAGTCAGCCGATCCTTCATTTCCTGGAGATCGACTATATCTTCTGAAAAAGTTCTTTCTGCTCCAATTGATTTGCGTATGCGATTGGGGTTGACTTCTCGGAAATCCTCTGCTCGAACAATTTTATAATAATATCGGCCCACCTTCCCAAAGCGCTTGACCAATTCAATTTCCGAAAATTGTTTCAAGTCTTTGCCATTGAAAATGCCCATTCTATTCATTTTTTGGGCAGTTACTTTCCCGATTCCGTGAAAACGGGCAACAGAGAGCGCTTCTAAAAAAGGCGTTGCCTCAGCAGGCGTAATTACTTTTATACCGTCCGGTTTGTTGATGTCAGACGCTACTTTGGCCAGGAATTTGTTAAAAGAAACCCCGGCGGATGCGGTTAATCCGGTACTTTCCAGGATGCGCTGGCGTATTTCCATCGCAATCTGAGTAGCCGATGCTTTGCCGTGTTTATTTTCAGTTACATCCAGATAGGCTTCGTCAAGGGATAGGGGCTCTACCAGATCGGTATAATCCAAAAAAATCTCCCTAATTTGTTGGGAAACATCCTGATAAACTTCAAAACGCGATTTTACAAAAATGAGTTGCGGACACAAACGCATCGCCGTCATACTGGGCATCGCCGAACGTACCCCATATTGCCGGGCCTCATAGCTGGCAGAAGCAACCACCCCCCTTTTGCTGGAACCGCCTACTGCAATGGGCTTTCCTTTTAGCTCCGGGCGATCGCGTTGCTCTACTGATGCATAAAAGGCATCCATATCAATATGAATGATTTTTCTAAATGCCATCTCTTAAATAAAAAACAATTGAACTGATTGATTGAAAGTAAAAAAATGATTAACAAGCAATTATGCGATAATGAAATAATCAACAATAGAACAAAAGCTTGATTTTGTAATTTTTACCTGCTGATTTAAAATTCATTTTTGTAGCGTAAAAAAGTGTAAAATCTTTCGCCCTATGAATTTGCTAAAATCCAACCCACTCGACTTTCTGCGTCATTTTCCTTTATTGGAAGGCATTCAAGAAGAAACACTTCAAACCATTGGTCAATACATCGAAACGGCAAAATACGAAAAGCACGAGATTATTTACCAGGAAAATGAAGATTCAGAATACCTTTATTTTTTGATAAAGGGTATTGTTAAAATCGGAAAATACGCCTCTGATGGTCGGGAAGTAATCAAACACATTTTACATCCAATGGCTATTTTCGGCGAACTATGCCTGACCCACGAAAACCGGCGCAGTGACTTTGCGATTGCCATGAATGAGGAAGTCCACTTGCTGCGCATTCACATAGGTCATTTGCGGCACATCATGCGCAACAACAATGAGTTGGCATTGCGGGTTCTGCAGTTTATAGGAAAAAGGCTGGAACGGGTAGAGCGCCGATTGGAATCGCTTATTTTTAAAGATGCCCGGGAAAGGATCATTGAGTTTATCAAAGAAGTAGCCTCGCGCCGCGGCAAACGAGTCGGTTACGAAACACTCATCAAGCACTCTTTAACCCAACAAGACATCGCCAACATTACCGGCACATCTCGTCAAACGGTTACTTCCGTGCTCAATGAATTGCGCAAGTCCAACTTGATCTATTTCAACAGGAGGAGCATCTTAATTCGAGATTTGGAAAGACTGGCATAAATAATGTTCTCAGGTATAAATATCAATGTTCAGGGTTGCTAATGAACAAGCGACCCTGAATATCGATACCACTGGATACTAAGTTCTAGACACCCCGCCTATAAGTCGGGGTGGCCTCCACTAATCACCCCCCACCAACTAATCCTCCTCATTCAACTCCCGCTCAATCTCTTCCATAAATATATAGTCCACCGATTCCGACAAAGTAGGAATGATGGTCAATATGGTGTCCAAGCGGGAAATTTCCATCAACTTGATCACATTGGGATGGGTGATGCCCGTCAAAATAAAATTGCCTTGATCCTTCCAAAGGCGATTCGCCGTAAGGATAGCGCTTAAGCCCGAAGAGTCCACAAATTGAACACCGGACATATCAAATATCAGGTTTTGAATGCCCTTATTGGATAAGATGATGAATTCAGACTTCAAGTCAGGAGCAATTACGGCATTCAGCTTCTCTTCTTCTAACCGAAGTACGGCATATTTTTCTTGTCTGTCAACAGAATACTTCATTGGAAAGTTTTTGATTCTTTGCTTACCATCTTGATGAGGCACATTCAGCGTAAAAAAAGCGCTGCATCCTCATCGGTTTAAACTAAACCTTAAAAATAAGTATTAAAATTTTGGCTAAATTGCCTTTAGCCTTTCAAAATTTAAAAAAAAACCACAACTTAGCCACTGCTTAGTACCAGTTTATGAAGGGCAGTAGCAATGGCAGGTGCAAAATTATTAATTCTGTAGCATTATACCTAGCTTTACATTAAGTTTTGCACCTAACATACATTTTGGCAAAGAATAAACTCTTATCCACCTTCTGATGTTACTAAGCTTGTATGTTTGCGTTTGATTAGTGAGCCTTCTTTGACAAATCATGTGGGAAAAGAAATAGTGGAACGCAGCGCGACTATAAGTAGCAATGATTTTCACGAAATATTTTGCTTTAATCACACCATTTTTCAAAGAACTAAAGTGACAAAACGAATTTTTGATTTGTGAGTAATTATGGACAATAAAAAGTTTTCTCCAAAAGTAAAAAAGGTCATAACTAAAAGCAGGGACGAAGCCATCCGCTTAGGGCATGACTTTATTGGCACAGAACATTTACTGTTGGGACTCATGAAAGACAACGACAGTTTGGCTGTGAAAGTATTGCTTTCGTTGGATGTCAACCCCAATGAGTTACAGCGAATGATCGAGGATTCAGTGGGGCGTACTGCCGGCGGCCATACCCCGCTAAATGTAGGTAATCTTCCCTTGAACAAGCAGGCTGAGAAAGTATTAAAGGTGACCTTTTTAGAAGCGAAAATGCAAAAGAGCGACGAAGTTAGCCCGGAGCATTTACTCCTTTCTATACTCAAGCACAAGGAAAATGTAGCCTCTCGTATTCTCAACCAATTTGATGTTGATTACGATATCTACAAGGCAGAGCTCGACTATGTGCGTCAGGAAAAAGATTTTGCCGATGGCAATCTAAATACCCCTTTCGCACAATCTCCTTCCGATCCGGATGATCCTTACGAAGAAGATGATACCCAATCAGGGCGCTACCAGCAGCGTAAAGGCGCTGCCAAATCCCGAACCCCGGTTTTGGATAACTTTGGCCGCGACATTACCAAATTAGCTGAAGAGGACAAATTAGATCCTATTATTGGTCGGGAAAACGAGATCGAACGGGTTTCGCAAATTCTAAGCAGAAGAAAGAAAAACAACCCGATACTGATAGGCGAACCAGGTGTGGGTAAAACGGCTATTGTAGAAGGCTTGGCTTTGCGTATCATTCAAAAAAAGGTTTCCCGTACCTTGTTCAACAAGCGGATTGTAATGCTTGACCTGGCTGCCCTTGTAGCTGGTACGAAGTATCGCGGCCAGTTTGAAGAGCGCATCAAGGCCATTATGAACGAGCTGGAAAAATCCAGAGACGTCATTTTGTTTATTGATGAAATCCATACGATTGTCGGCGCGGGTGGCGCTACCGGCTCCCTTGATGCATCCAATATTTTTAAACCGGCCTTGGCGCGTGGCGAATTGCAGTGCATCGGAGCTTCTACATTAGACGAGTACCGCCAACACATCGAAAAAGACGGCGCGTTGGATCGCCGTTTCCAGAAAGTGATGGTCGATCCGCCTTCCGCTGAAGAAGCGATCAATATTCTTAAAAACATACAGGCCAAGTACGAGGAGTTCCACAACGTCAACTACTCGGACGATGCGATCAAAGCTTGTGTCAAATTGAGCGATCGATACATCAGCGATCGGTTCTTGCCCGACAAAGCCATCGACGTATTGGACGAAGTGGGTGCCAGAGTCCACCTCAAAAACATCCACGTTCCGCCCCATATCGAGGAACTGGAGAAAAGCATCGAGGAACTAAAGGAACTGAAAAACCAGGCGGTTAAAAACCAGCAATACGAAAAAGCTGCGGATCTGCGCGATAAAGAGTCAAAACTGGTGCGTCAGTTGGAATTTTCCAAAGTACAATGGGAGGAAGAATCCAAAACCAAGCGCTATCCGGTAAGAGAAGATGATATTGCAGAAGTTGTTTCTATGATGACGGGGATTCCCGTCAAAAGGGTTGCCCAAAGCGAAAGCAAAAAGCTCGTAGCGATGGACAAAGACCTGCAAAATGTCATCATTGGCCAGGATGAGGCTATCTTAAAAATCACCAAAGCCATACAGCGCAATCGCGTGGGCTTGAAGGATCCATCCAAACCCATCGGTTCGTTCATATTCCTGGGACCAACCGGGGTTGGTAAAACAGAATTGGCAAAAGCTTTAGCCCGCTACTTGTTTGATTCTGACGATGCGCTCATTCGCATCGACATGAGTGAATACATGGAGAAGTTTACCATTAGCCGTTTGATTGGTGCTCCTCCAGGTTATGTCGGTTATGAAGAAGGCGGACAGCTCACGGAAAAAGTACGCCGTAAGCCGTATTCGGTGATTTTGTTGGATGAAATTGAAAAGGCACACCCTGATGTTTACAATATTTTGTTGCAAGTTCTTGACGATGGTCAATTGACGGATGGTTTGGGACGCCGGGTGGACTTTAAAAATACCCTGGTCATTATGACCTCCAATATTGGGGTGCGGCAGTTGAAGGATTTTGGACAAGGGCTGGGCTTCAACACCAAAGCCCGCCAGGAATCTACCGAAGACCATACCAAAGGAGTCATTCAAAATGCGCTGAAGCGCACCTTCTCACCGGAATTCCTCAATCGCATTGACGACGTTGTCATCTTTAACAGCCTCGACCAAGAGCATATCTTCAAAATCATTGACATTACACTCAAAGATTTGCGCAAGCGATTGGACACTATGGGCTACTCATTGGTGCTTTCTGAGGAGGCCAAGAAGTTTGTCGCTGAAAAAGGATACGATCCCCAATTCGGAGCACGTCCTTTGCACCGCGCCATACAAAAATACATCGAGGATCCTTTAGCAGAATTTATCCTCAATGAAAACTTGCCGGAAGGCAGTGTGATGGAAGCTGTTTTGGGCGCTTCAGGCGAAGAGCTTTACATTACCCTGGCAAAGGCAGTAAATACGGACGTTTAGTTTCGCAGATAAGCATAATGAAAAACGGCTTTTCGCAATCGTTGCGAAAAGCCGTTTCTTATTAAGAGCCATTTGAGATCATTAGCCTTTCTTCGCCGCAAATTCCCTCATCACATCAACGAGCACTTGGATGCTTTCCAAAGGCAGGGCATTATAGATGGATGCCCTAAAACCGCCTACTGAACGATGCCCTTTTACGCCAGAGCAACCCGCTTCATCGCAAACTTTAAGAAAATCTTTTTCCAAAGACTCATAACCTTCCCCCATGACAAAGGTCGCGTTCATCAAAGAACGGTCAGCGGCCACCGTTGTCCCTCTGAATAAAGGATTCGCATCTATCTCATCATACAATACCTTCGCCTTGGCTTCGTTGTGAATAGCCATAGCATCTAACCCACCTTGCTCTTTCACCCATCTCAAGGTCAACATACCTATATATATGGCATACACAGGTGGCGTATTGTAACAAGACTCATTATCAGCGTGGATCTGATATTGAAGCATAGTAGGAATGTAGCGTTTCACGGTACCCAGCAGATCCTTTCGGATAATCACCAAGGTAAAACCAGCCGGCCCCATGTTTTTTTGCGCCCCCGCATAAATCAACCCGAACCGATCTATTGGAAAAGGCCGACTAAAAATATCAGAAGACATATCACACACAAAGGGCACATTCGTTTCCGGCCATTCGTGAAATTGAGTTCCGAAAATGGTGTTGTTGCTAGTCAGGTGCACGTACTTTAAATGATCCGGTATCTCGTACTCCTTAGGTATGTACGTATAATTTTTATCTTTTGACGATGCCAATACCTCGATTTGACCAAATGCCTTGGCTTCCTTTATAGCTTTGCTCGACCAGCTTCCTGTATCTACATAGCCTGCCGCTTCATCCTCATTGAGCAAATTCATCGCCGTCATGAAAAACTGCGTACTCGCCCCTCCTTGTAAAAACAGCACCTCGTAACGGTCATCCAATCGCCCGAGCTCTCGAACCAGACCCACCGTTTCTTCCAAAACTGCTATAAACTCCGGGCTTCTATGCGAGATTTCTAAAATGGACAAGCCAATTCCATTGAAATCTAATACCCCTTGTGCGGCCTGCGCAATAACGCTTTGTGGCAAAATAGCCGGGCCTGGGCTGAAATTATGTACTTTCATCTTGATTGAATTTTCAATTTCGCTGCAAAAATAGGTTTTCCCGCGGTAGCGCTGTGTATTTATCTTTTCTTTTAAAAAAAAGCAAAAAAAGCTTGCGCAAATGTTCTTCCGCACGTATGTTTGCGCCCGCTTTCAGAGGAAAGGAAAAAAAAAGAATAAAAAAATCATTTTTTTCTTGCACAGTTTCAAAAGCCGTTTTATCTTTGCATCCGCTTTTGAAAAGAGGTAGAAAGGAGAGAGGAGGAGAAAGAAA
>CALMIR010000206.1 GCA_937864265.1 uncultured Saprospirales bacterium
GGCATCTGCCCTTCGGGTGCGGTTCAGTCGTCCATTTGGTATGGAGATGCCGGGGTTGACCTACAGCGCGAGTGATTATCGTTATGGGTTTAATGGCAAGGAAAAGGATTCCGCCTTCGGCCTGCTCCACTACGACTACGGCTTTCGGATCTACCACCCGGGGCTGGGGCGGTTTTTGAGGGTAGATCCGCTGGCAGGAATTTACGCCAGCTCCTCGCCTTACAATTACGGGCTTGGAAACCCCATCCGGTTCATAGACCCGGATGGGAGGAGGGTTTCGAGCCGCCAGCATTTGTCTGTTGCTGAGGGTGGAATGGGGATGGATGACATTGTTTTTGTTGATGATAGTGGAAATGAAGTCAGTCGAGTCAAAACGGATGTTGTAGATGTGCAGTATAATATCAGCGAGTTGACTGCCCCTTCAGAATCTCTCATTGATGATGTCAGTTCAGTAATAGTAGAAGAAGGCTTTGATGGATTTCTGAACGTTTTTGAACAGACCGGAGATGATTTCTTCTTTAATATAGCCTATACTTTTGAGTTAGAAAGCTCTGGCTGGATAGGCACCTTATTCGATAATTGGGAGGCAGCAAGAGATGGGGTCCACCTTTCTCTATGGCGAGATAATAAACTAGAGGGTGCGGGTAATCAAGTGGAGCATGAAGTTGGCTCTTTTCTGATGGCAGAGCGCCATGGGTACATGGAAGCATATGCTGTAACCACCGCAAATGAAATTAGAGGACTTCTTACGATAGATAGAGCTAATGGGGATGTTCTGAGAGCTATCACTCCTCATCGATGGGGTGAAAACCCTAATGCTCGAGGCAGCTCAGCTTTTGAATGGCGAGATTTGATTGATAACCAATCAGGCTTTATGAAATGGCTACAGTATAGAGGCAAATATAACGAAGCTCATGAGAACTTAATTATTACTCCATAAGTACGAAAACATGAAGATTAGAATATCAATTTACTTCGCATTTAGTCTAATCGTTAGTCTTCAAGGTTGTGGAGATACCATTTGCGGACCATTGTCAGAGGAAAAAGAATTAGCCATTAAACAGTTTAATCTGGATTATGCAGATGAATTGGTAGCTGAATATGTTCCTTGTGAATTTTCAGTGGTGCTTATCCATCAAATCGATACATCATTATTAAGGCATGAAATACTTGACGCTGTTCATCCATTTTTAGTTGATAATTCACAAAGAGTTAAAAAATGGAGTAGGGCTGATATACTTCGGAACCGAGATAAAATAGGTTACATCACCTATTCCGTAAAATATAAAAGCTTTCGATATAATGAACTATCGGGTTCCGCTCACTAGCCTTGCTAAACTCAGACTGATCCATTTATTTAGTGTCTATCCTTTTAGTAATCCTAGTGCTGTTCAATTTAGCTGCTTGAGCAAAAAAACAGATCGTCATTTGAAGCTGTTTTCGGATTTTGGTGATTTTTGGGCCATTCATCAGCTCGAATGCCCTGTTTTTGTCCAAAAAAATACGGATTAAACGTATCCCCCCATCCAACCCCATCTACCTCAAACCAAAAAAGATGATAACAGATCGGCTTGCCTACGGCGGGGCAATCCGTTGATGGCTTGGGGAGTAACTTTGTTGGCGGTGGCTTTACGCAGGTATTTTTAGACCTTGAGGCCGTGGCGTTGAGTAAAAGCATTAATTTTGACATCAATGGTACACTTTTCGGTAGTAGTGGTACTGCCCAGAAGGGAGGGTTCCGATTTTTTAGCTACCTTAGAGCGTGTCTAAATTTTCCTGATTAGGGGAAAGCGAGCAAATTTTGTTTTAGACAAGGCGTTTTTTGCAGTCGGATGCGGGCAATCCGGCGAAAAAAACAACGAAGTATCAAATAAAATTTGCCGCTTGTAGCCAATTGAGGGAATTTTAGACACGCTCTTAATGGGCATCAACCCGACCCCCATATACGAATGGCGGTACTGCATCAAAGACCACCTGGGCAATACCCGGGTATTGTTCACCGATAAAAACGGCGATGGCCTCATCAACCAGTCTGCCGACGAAGGACTGAACGAAGTCCTGGCTTTTTACAAGTACGCTCCTTTTGGACTGGAACTCGGCGGCAGCCACCAAAATGGCCGCAATAGCCACCACCGATACCAATACAACGGCAAGGAATGGACGGACGCACTCAACTGGTACGACTATGGGGCGCGCTGGTATGACCCGGCGGTTGGGCGCTGGGGGCAGGTGGATCCGCTGGCAGGAATTTACGCCAGCTCCTCGCCTTACAATTACGGGCTTGGAAACCCCATCCGGTTCATAGACCCGGATGGGAGGAGGGTTTCGAGCCGCCAGCATTTGTCTGTTGCTGAGGGTGGAATGGGGATGGATAATACAATATTTGTTGATGAAAAAGGAAACGAGCTAGGACGTACAAAAGATAATCTTGCAAATGCTGTAGTGATTATCAAAAACAAAGATTTATCAAATTTTCATCAGAATTATATGTTGTCATTACTTTCGCCCGAACCCAAAACAGACAAAACGGTCGATGAACTCAGGTCTATGGGAAATAGCTATTTCACTAGCGATTTCGATAAATTATGGGATATTGGTCAAAAGAGCAGACACCCTGCTGGCTATAATGGCATAGAAAGTACTATAGGCGATGGAAGTTGGATTCCAGAAGTAAGTGTGGATGCTAATAATTCCAATGGAGAAATATTACCAGATTGGGAAACTTTTATAGATCACGAAGATCCTGTAGGTAATATGCATTTCTATATTCCAGGGACGTCCTATTGGCATACTCATCCCAATGGAAGACAAGCCTATAAGTTTAAGCAACGAGACGGAACATATAGGGTCAAGAGAGGAGTCTACGAAAATGGTGGACCACCTTCAGCTGCGGATTTCAATCAAATTAGAAATCACAACATGAATGGTCTTTATAATGTCGCTGTTTTGAAAACTGGTTATTATTTTTTTGACAATCGAGGCAACGAATTTTTCGTTTCTCAAAATGAATTTGACTTTTAGAATAATGAAGCTGTTTTTTTACCCTTTTTTGTTTGCTACTTTTTGTTCCTTTGCTTTTGAATCTTGCGGTGAAAAGCATAGTGAAACGATACAATCACACGATAATAGCAGATTTACTTTGAATAGGCATCTACCCTTGAATGACCTTAGTAATATAGGTATTTGGTACCTGTACCTATCAAACTATGAGAAGACAGAAAAAGTCCTTCTATCAAAGGATAATTTCAAAGAAATTGATTGCTCTAGCATAGAATTTAAGTTATATGACGTTACTTTCCTTAGCAAGGATACCCTAATATTTTCTTATGAAACTTTATTCGATCGTGCAAAAATAATGCCCAGTCCTGAGATAGATACACAGGTGATATTTTTTGGAAATAAAGTGATAGGATTAGGTGCTGGCAGGGCTTTCTCATTTTTCTCAGAAAATCCAGATTTTTGCGGCATCTTACAATCAAAATTCAAATTGTTGTCTCTTGATGGGGAGCTACAAAATCAATTGAAATTATTGTCAACTAATGCACTAGCATTAGAAGAAATAAGAGGCTCAAGTGAATGTTTAAGTAACGCTACTCGCTAGTGAGTCCAAATTAGCGGATATTTATTTTATCTATCCTTCTTCCCACCCACCCCCTATCAAAAAAGCTTGTGAAAGATCGGCTTGGGGAGTACCTCATGTTCCGATTTTTTAGCTACCTTAATGGGCATCAACCCGACCCTCATATACGAATGGCGGTACTGCATCAAAGACCACCTAGGCAATACCCGGGTATTGTTCACCGATAAAAACGGCGATGGCCTCATCAACCAGTCTGCCGACGAAGGACTGAACGAAGTCCTGGCTTTTTACAAGTACGCTCCTTTTGGACTGGAACTCGGCGGCAGCCACCAAAATGGCCGCAATAGCCACCACCGATACCAATACAACGGCAAGGAATGGACGGACGCACTCAACTGGTACGACTACGGGGCGCGCTGGTATGACCCGGCGGTTGGGCGCTGGGGGCAGGTGGATCCGCTGGCAGGAATTTACGCCAGCTCCTCGCCTTACAATTACGGGCTTGGAAACCCCATCCGGTTCATAGACCCGGATGGGAGGAGGGTTACGAGCGACCAGGATTTGGATGTTGCTGAGGGTGGAATGGGGTTTTCTGACTGGATACCTTCTACAGATAATGAAGGCAACATTTCATATACTGCGGAATCTGAAGATTCTTATTATACATTTTCAGATCAATATGGTGAAGAAGCCGCTAGAGAAGTCTTTGGCAATGATCTAACAGAAGAGCAAAAGAATTATACTTATAATGAAGGTGAGGGCTTTTCTTCCGCGAGATTTTATCCTTTGAACATCAAACGAGATAAATCCGCAAATGCATCTACACAGATAATAAGCCAATTAGATTCAGATACGCCTATTGCAAATATGAATGACGTTTTAAATCAAGTCAGCTTTATGACGGAATATAACAAATATACAAAAGAATCTACCTTTGATTTAAGATTATTTTTTAACGGCTTGCCAAAAGATGGAGCTATTTCATTTGAAGGTAAGGTTAAATTGGAGAATGGAAAAACAACAACAGCAGTTATGGATGTTTTGAGTCGTAATGAACGCTCACTCATTTTAGATAAAACTCCATCTACAAAAGCTAACGGGGAAGTCCCTAATTTTCATTCCATAGCGATGTATTATTCATCCTCTTCAACGAAAAAATACATTCCAAATTTAATTCTATCAATCCGCAATGCTAAAATCGAGGACTATGTGGGGTATTAATTTCGTAGTTTTATCTATTGTTTTTTTTGCAATTGCTTGTGTTCAAAAATCAAAACCAACCTATTGGGTTTATGAAACCGAGTATTTTAATATATTTGGTAAACCTAGAGGAATGACTTTTGATACGGTATTAACAATAAAAGACACTATTGTTAATGGTGAAAAATATGTAAAGCTAACAAATGGTAAATATGTGAAATTTGGCGAATGCCTGAAATACTTTGATATTTATAACGGATTTGAACAAGAACTTTATCCAGAGATACTTTGTGATTCTTCATTTGTGAGAGTGCTGCAATTATGGCCTCCAGTTTCCTTAGAGAATAAATTCGTTAGGAGTATCTCAAGAGTATGCTTAGATACAAGTTTCAATATTAATGAGGTTGATTACCCAGTCTCAGCGTATTTTTCAGATTCAACAAAAGCAGAACAAGGAAACTCTTGGTATGAAAAAAGAATAGATTACTACAACTGCGACGTTGGAATTATCCGAATAGAATTTGTTAATGAATATGGTCTACCTTCAATGATAGTCACTTTGAAGGATGTTAAATAATGGCCCAACAGAAAAATATCTTTACAATGGTAAAGAACGAATTGCGGACTTCGCACTCAACTGGTACGACTACGGGGCGAGGTGGTATGACCCGGCGGTTGGGCGCTGGGGGCAGGTGGATCCGCTGGCGGGAATTTACGCAAGCTCCTCGCCTTACAATTACGGGCTTGGAAACCCCATCCGGTTCATAGACCCGGATGGTAGGAGGGTTACGAGCGACCAGGATTTGGATGTTGCTGAGGGTGGAATGGGGGTGGATCCTTACTACGATTGGAGTTCAGGCTCTTATAAAGAAAAAGGTGGGAGTGAGGTTAACTGGGATTATGTTCAAAATTATATTATCAATAATGAACCTAGTATAGATGCTACAATTGCCAATGAAGCTGGATTTGGATCAAAACAACTTGGAGAAATTACTAACAATATAGCCGATATATATGCAGCAAATATTGGTTTTGGCGAAAACTTGTTTAGGTTTAATATCCTTTCTCCAGGAGAAGCTCAAAACTTAGATTTTGTAGATGATGGGGTATTTGTAGCACTTGTGAATGAAGATGAATTTTCATCTTTTTATGGTCAAGCCCCTGGACAGAGTCGTCTAAATAGTGTAGCCAATGTTGAAGCTTGGAATGGTCGCTTCTATAATAGTTATGTTAATGCTGGAATTTTAAAGAGCAATTTTGGTTATGGAGAGGATTGGAATTGGGCAATAAGTTATGTAATTTCTCATGAATTTCTACATCAGCTTCTTCAAAAAGCAGACTATTACATAAATGGAAAGAGCCCGATTTATACCTCATATGATGGTCATATTAATTCACCCATAAATTTGAATGCTAAAGGAACTTTAGGCGAAGTACGTGATGCCATTTCAAGAGGCTATGATCCTTGTGGGTCAGCCTGTCTAGTCACCACTAGCCACCATACACTTATTACTCGTTACTTAAATGCTAAAAGATGAAAATATATTTTCAATGTTTGATAATTTTGTTTTTTGCTACATCCTGTTTTAGGGATACACAAGAGAAGGCTTTTAAGGAAATTGAGTTAATAACAAAACAAACATTAATAAATAGCCATTCTACTTGTTGGGAAGCGTCTAATTCGCGCGATGTGGTGCTTTTGAAAATAACGAACCATCATTTCGATACTATTTTTATTCCACTTTCCGATTCAAGGAAAGAGATGTGGTATAACCCAGAAACAATTGGCTACTTTTCAGAATCTTTAAACGGTGATACACTTTATGGGTTATCAAGAGCTACAATATGCTCATTTTCAGATAGATTGGATACTTTGTTTAGTGGTCAAATCAAATATTACTGCCTAGGAGTTCATCATTTTACAATACCTTCTGAAAAATTTGATTATGCCCAATTTAAATTCCCCTATTTTACAAGGGGCAATGATACCCCAAAACACTTCCAATTATTGACTACTTTGGATCAAAACCCTACAAGAATCAAACAAATGACGAATCCAATTCCTGATCATGTTCCAAAGCATGCTATGGTAACAATCGATAAGAATAAACATGTCATACTTGAGTAATCTATTGCGATAGTTACTTTGAAGGACAGAAGATAGAGCATGCTCAGCCAACCTTGAGGAATGGCCTTTAAAATAAATAACTGACCTTTCGCAGGCCAATAATTTTGAAATGTAAAAAATAATTCTAATAGCGCTGAATTTTATCTTTGTGCGTGTTTCTATATCAAAAACCAAGGACTATGAAAAATCCACAGCTATTAGACCTGTACTCAGATTTTTGCCTGACCAGTTTTGCTGCCATTACAGCTACTGGTCTTAGTAAGTTGCCTGACGAAGGATACAGCCACGATCAGATCAGCCGCTTTTTACAGCAAAAAGCCTTTGACCAAAAGGATTATTGGAAAATGGCAACCTCATCTACCTCAAACCAAAAAAGCTTGTAACAGACCGACTTGCCTACGGCGGGGCAGCCACTTGATAGCTTCAGGAGTAACTTTGTTGGCGGCGGCTTTGGGCAGGTATTATTAGACCTTGAGGCTGACGTTGAGTAAAAAGCATTAATTTTGACATCCGTGGTACACTTTTCGGGAGTAGTGGTACTGCCCAGAAGGGAGGGTTCCGATTTTTTAGCTACCTTAGTAGGCATCAACCCGACCCCCATATACGAATGGCGGTACTGCATCAAAGACCACCTGGGCAATACCCGGGTATTGTTCACCGATAAAAACGGCGATGGCCTCATCAACCAGTCTGCCGACGAAGGACTGAACGAAGTCCTGGCTTTTTACAAGTACGCTCCTTTTGGACTGGAACTCGGCGGCAGCCACCAAAATGGCCGCAATAGCCACCACCGATACCAATACAACGGCAAGGAATGGACGGACGCCCTCAACTGGTACGATACGACTACGGGGCGAGGTGGTATGACCCGGCTGTTGGGCGCTTTGGAGGGGTGGATCCGCTGGCGGAGGATTTCGCACAAGTAAGTACGTATAACTATGCAGAGAATGAGCCAATTGCTAATATCGACTTGCATGGTCTTCAGAAATATCCTGCTCACAAAGCACAGCTTTTTCGTCAGAAATATCCACAAACCACAGCTTTCCTACAAGGGGGAGGTCTAACAAGAATGGCAAGCAGCCCTGACATTCAGAATGGACAAGCGGTCGTAAATTTGGAGTTGAAATTCTGAGCGATTTCACTTGGGGAAATGGCCCTATTCTTAACTTCATTTCGTTGGATGTGCCAGGCGGTGAGTTCAATGGTCGTTGGGGATATTCTACTGGCTATGGGGATTTTGGTGTGGCCGCAAATATTATGGACAGAAACGAGGTAATTGACATAGATACAGATCTTATTGAGGCTATTGAAGGCGCCATAGAATCAGGAGATATAGAGGCGATTAATAGCGCTTTACTTGCTTTTGCATCTACTGTTTTCCACGAATATACTCATTACGGCAACCAGAATATGTTTGCTGGTACAACCGACGCCGATGGGCAGTGGGAGGAAGAGTCAGGATACGGTTTTGAACGAGAAATTTACGGAGAGAATGTGACCTCTGAAAATGCAAGTGAGATATACCATAGAAAAAGTGATGGAGATATCCAAATTCTACCTATTTGGACACAATTAATGGACTCGCAAGGAAAGCAGAACATTAGCAATAATAAAAATTGAAATGGCATATTTACTACGCCATCAAATAGGAACTTGGGCTTTGATCTATTCTATCTTTGCCTCATGCTCGGGTAATGACAACCGATCTGACTACCCCCATAAAGGTGACAGCAAGTTGGTCAGTGAAGTTAAGACCAACCCCGGAAGTCTTTGTGATGCAATGGAATGGCTATTTTCTCAAAAATGTGTGAGGGAGACATCTAAATTAACATCGTCCAATCAAGAGGTTAATACAGTATTGGTTCAGGAAGATAATGAACTAATCTGTATCGAGATTATCAGTGAAGGTGTAGAGATTGTGTTTAAACCTACTTCACTTACTTTAGATGCTTTTAGAGAAAGTCCATATAAAAAGGAAAAGGGAGTAAAATACTTCTATCTTTCGCAAGTTATAGACAATGACAACAGTGGAGTTATTGAAATTATTTATCCTTACTCCGGAAATATCTACAAGTTAACTGCTACAAAGCAGGAATCAGCGTGGGTTAATATTGACTTTTTCTGTGCGAATTATTAGTTGAGCTTCTGAGCCTCCCACCAAAAACGAAACATTAGTTTATGAGAATCCCCTCACCCTCCCACCCCCTATCAAAAAAACTTGTAAAAGACCGGCTTGCCTACGGCGGTGCAGCCAGATGATGGCTTGGGGGTAACTTAGTTGGCGGTGGCTTTACGCAGGAGTCAGTCCATGTATTTTGAACCTTGAGGCTGTGGCGATGAGTAAAAGCAACAAGTGTATTATATCAGGAGAAAAGGGTTTTAGTCCAAATCAACAACCCAAGCATATAAACTTGGGCTTTTTTTACTCATAATGCCCTTTAGCCGAGAGTACAGAAACAATAGTATCAACAACTTCATAAACCAAGCGGTGTTCACGGTTTATTCTACGAGACCAACAGCCTGTAAGGGCGTGTTTCAGCGGTTCGGGTTTGCCAGTACCCGTAAAAGGATGTTCGGTTAGTTCTTCCAGTAGCAAGGTAATTTTATTGAAAACGACTTTATTGCCTGATTTTTTATGATAACTTATGTCTTCTTTGGCTTGTTCAGAAAAGCGTAAAATATAGCTACTCATAAACTGTCAATAAACGCTTTTAGATGATCGGCTTTTACTTCTATAAATTTTCCTTCGGCAATTTGCTTTTTACTTTCCATTATTTTTTCTACAAACTCAGGGTTGTAGCTATCTTCTTTGGCTACTTCAAATTTGATTTTAAGCGCTTGCATAAAGGCTTTTAAAGCAGCTACTTGCTCGCTTGTCTCCGGATGGGCGATGAATATATCTTGTGTTTTCATAGTACAGCTACTTTTTTATTAAAGAAGTCTTTACATTTTTTCTTTGTAAGCATAGTATCAATGGCTTTATCAAAGTACAAAAATAGCGATAAAGTGTATTTTATGCAATAACATAACGATTATAGAAAATCATAGTTGCGATAAAGTGAATTATAATTTATCGTTGCAATTGAAAATATCGCAAAAAATAATTTTATGGACATCCAAGAAATAAAATCACGGCTCACATTAGCGGTATCTCCCCACCCAACCCCACCAACCCCCTATCAAAAAAACTTGTAAAAGACCGGCTTGCCTACGGCGGTGCAGCCAGTTGATGGCTTGGGGGTAACTTTGTAGGCGGTGGCTTTACGCAGGTATTTTTAGACCTTGAGGCTGAGGCGTTTAGTAAAAAGCATTATTTTTGACATCAGTGGTACACTTTTCGTGCAAATGACTGGTACACTATTATGTACACCAACCTTCAAAATAAATAACTTATCACCCGATCTTTATGTGCTATTTTTACAAGCTAATGAGGCATTATTTCAATCACCATTAATCATTATCAGATGATGAAACCTCTTTTGGTCAGCATCCTTTTCGGCGTGTTGTTGAGTAGCTGTGGGAAAAATGACGATACGAAGCCTGTGGGTCATACGGGTATTGATTGTAGTGCGGTGGACTGCCTACCGTTAAATGATTACGCCGCCTCTGCACTCATGAATGGCGCATGCTGGCAGGCCGATTGGGCACGGATTGATACTTTCAGCATGCCGAATGACATTTCTATTTACATCTCCGGAGGTGTGACAAATGGCATTTGGGAGTTATTTATCATTAATATAAACGATCTGACGAATTTAGAAGGAGGATTTTATAGCAACCTCCCCATAGCAAATATAGCTCGAATTTCATACGATTATCTGGATGATTTGGTTCCTGCGGGTTGTTTCGACTTCAAACCTACTGATGGAATAACATATAAAGATTTTCTTATCATTGATTATTTCAATGCTGATACCACGATTATAGAAGGTCGTTTTCAGGTCAGATTCCCGGATAAAACGGTCAATACTATTATTACCCATGCACCCGGATACATTAAATGTCCAGTGTAGGTATTTTCGTGCCAAACCATAGCTAGTTCGTTGTTTTACTTGATCTATGCAAATGTGGGTGTTTTGGCACCAGTAAACTATGTGGCCATCAGCAAAATATAGCGGCTACTCTGATAAAAAATCGCCGTTTTTAGAACAGACCTTATACTTAACCATGTCAGCACAAAATAATATTTCCCTGTTTCCCCCTCATCTCAATGCCGTTGCCGGTGCCCTGCAAGCTATTTTCCGGGATGGCGATTTTGCCGATAAAGTCATAGAAAAAGTGCTGAAAGCCGACCCTCGGCGGGGTGCTCGCGATCGGGCTTTTATCGCTGAAAACACATATGAAATCGTACGCTGGTACCGACTGCTCTACACCTTGCGGGGAAAAGAGCCGATCCACCAAGAAGATTGGTGGGAAATCATCGGCATCCGCTTCATCATAGCTGGTTATACCCTGCCCAACTGGAAAGAATTTCGCCACTTGGATGTGCCTCAAATTCTGGCAACTTACCAGGAAGTACAAGCAACGCGCGCCATCAACCAATCCATTCCCGACTGGATGGATCAAATAGGCGTGGATGAACTGAAAGAAGACTGGCCCAATACCATCCAAGCCCTCAACCAGCCAGCCAAGGCGGTTTTGCGCGCCAATACCTTAAAAGGCACTGCCCACGAGTTGCAAATACGATTAAAACAAGAAGACATCGGCACCGAAATATTAAAAGGGGATGCCCTGCTGGTACCCGAACACAAATCCCTATTCCGCAGCAAAGCTTTCCAGGATGGGTACTTTGAATTGCAGGACTTCAGCAGCCAGCAGGTAGCGCCTTTTTGTGAAACCGAACCAGGCATGCGCGTCATTGATGCCTGTGCGGGAGCTGGTGGAAAAACACTCCACCTCGGCAGCCTGATGCAAAACAAAGGCCAGATCATCGCCCTCGATACAGAAGAATGGAAACTGCACGAGTTGAAAAAACGCGCCCGCCGCAACGGCATCCACATCATCGAAACGCGCCCCATCGAAAACACCAAAACGATCAAACGCCTGGATGCTTCGGCCGATCGGCTGCTCCTGGATGTACCCTGTACGGGCTTGGGGGTGTTGCGCCGCAATCCCGATGCCAAATGGAAGCTTTCGCCCGATTTTTTGCAAAGGATCAAAGCAACGCAACAACAAATCTTATCCCGCTATGCCAGAATGCTCAAACCCGGCGGTAAAATGGTGTATGCGACCTGCAGCGTTTTGCCGAGCGAAAATCAGGAACAAGTGAGCCGCTTCCTGCGCAGCGAGGCAGGCAAAGGATTCCGGCTGGAAGAGCAAAAAATTATTTTGCCCCAAGACGAAGGTTTTGATGGCTTTTTTATGGCGCGGATGATTAGAAACAAAGCCTGACACAACTTTACCCGCATTTCCATTCTTCAAAACAACCACATCTCCTAGCAGTTTTTTATCTTCGCCCTTTCAAAAAAATACGTCCTCTGGCAATTTGCTCCAAATCGCAGAAATTGCCAGAGAATCAAAAAATCTCGGCCAGCATGATGACTGCTAATGAAATACGCCAGGCTTTTCTCGACTTTTTTGCTTCCAAACAGCACAAAATAGTGCCCTCTGCGCCCATCGTCAACAAAGACGACCCGACTTTGATGTTTACCAATGCGGGCATGAACCAGTTTAAAGACTATTTCCTGGGCAACCAACCGCCGGAAACCCCGCGTATTGCCGATACCCAAAAATGCATGCGCGTATCTGGTAAACACAATGACCTGGAAGATGTAGGTAAGGACGGCACCCACCATACCATGTTCGAGATGCTCGGCAACTGGTCGTTTGGCGATTATTTCAAAAACGAAGCCCTCGCTTGGTCTTGGGAATTGCTAACAGGCGTATTCGGCATACCAAAAGATCGCCTCTACGCCACTGTTTTTGGCGGCGATCAAAGCGAAAACCTCGATTCTGACGAGGAGGCTCGCCAAATATGGCTCCAATTCCTCCCGGAAGATCATATTTTATACGGCAATAAGAAGGACAACTTTTGGGAAATGGGTGATACGGGGCCTTGTGGCCCTTGCTCTGAAATACATGTGGATTTGCGCAGCGATGAAGAGCGTCAAAGTATCCCGGGTCGCGACCTGGTCAACCAGGATCATCCGCGTGTGGTAGAAATCTGGAACAACGTATTCATCCAGTTCAACCGCAAAGCAGACGGCAGCCTGGAAGAACTGCCCGCCAAACACGTGGACACCGGTATGGGTTTTGAGCGCTTGTGCATGGTGCTCCAGGGCAAAACGGTTACTTACGATACCGATGTATTCCAACCCGTTATCCAATACATCGAAAAACATACGGGTATTCCCTACACGGGCATTTACACCAATGAGGCCAAATCGGATATAGCCATGCGCGTGGTGGCCGACCACATCCGCTCCATCGCCTTTACCATCGCCGATGGCCAATTGCCCAGCAACACAGGCGCGGGGTATGTCATTCGCCGCATCCTGCGCCGCGCCGTGCGCTATTACTACTCCTTTTTGAACATCAACGAGCCTTTTCTGCATACCTTGATCCCAATGATGGCAGATAGTTTTTCCAGCGTGTTCCCAGAATTAAAAGCCCAAAAGGAGCAAATAGCCCGTATCATAGAAGGAGAAGAAAAAACCTTCCTCAACACACTGGAAAGAGGCATCAAGCGCTTTGAATCCCTTTCCGTAAACGAAGGCCAAATCAAAGGGGAAGATGCTTTTGAGCTATACGACACCTACGGTTTCCCCATCGACCTCACCCGCCTGATGGCGTCGGAAAGAGCACTTACGATCGAAGAAGCCGGCTATGAAAAAGCCCTGCTCGCTCAAAAAGAACGCTCCAGAGCCAGTGCCCAAAAAACGGTAGGCGACTGGTACGTGATGGAAGAAAGCGCCGCTTCCACTTTTGTGGGATACGACCAGCTAGAGGTAGAAAATGCTCAAATTTTAAAATACCGCACCGTACAATTGAAGGACAAAGAACAATACCAGGTGGTGTTGAGTCAAACGCCCTTTTACGCCCAAAGCGGTGGACAAGCCGGCGATAACGGCCTCCTATGGGTAGGCGATGAGCCTATTCCGGTGCTGGACACCCTCAAAGAAAATGACCTGACAATACACGTCGTCCAGCAATTGCCGGAAGCTCCGGAAAAACCTGTCCGTGCCTTGGTGAATGCCGAAAAGCGGCAGGCCACTTCTGCCAACCACTCGGCGACCCACCTGATGCACGCTGCTCTACACCGCATACTCGGCGACCACGCCCTGCAAAAAGGACAGGATGTGGACGACAAGCGCCTTCGTTTCGACTTTTCCCATTTTCAAAAAGTGACGGCTGAAGAATTGGAAGCCATCGAAAATATGGTGAATGCCAAAGTCAGGGCTAATATCGCGCTGGAAGAACAGCGCCATGTGCCCATTGAAGAGGCCAAAGCTTCGGGAGCCATGATGCTTTTTGGAGAAAAATACGGCGAAAATGTGCGCATCATCACTTTTGATCCCAATTTTTCGAAAGAACTCTGCGGGGGTACCCATGTAAAAGCCAGCGGCGAAATCGGCTTGTTCAAAATTGTATCCGAAAGTGCCGTTGCGGCGGGTATTCGCCGTTTGGAAGCCATCACTGCCGACAGGGCTGAGGCCCATATCAAGGCGGAATTGGAAGAACTAGCCCAGATTCGCGCCCTGTTTAAAAATACCCCAAATACCCTCAAATCCGTCACCGATTTGCAGGAGGAGGTCAAGCAGTTGCGCAAAGAAGCGGAACAACTCAAGGCCGAACAGGCTTACGCTATGAAAGGGCAACTGATGAAACAGATTCAGGAGATAAACGGCATTCCGGTATTGATTGCCCGTTTGCCTTTGGAGGATGCCAATATTGTCAAAAACCTGGCCAATCAGATTGAAAATGAAGTAGGTGATCTGGTAATCGTTTTTGGAACCGTATCCAAAGACAAGCCCCAACTGACGGTTTCGGTCAGTAGAACACTGGTCGAAAGCAAAGGCCTGCACGCGGGCAATATCATTCGGGAGTTGGCCAAAGAAATACAAGGCGGCGGCGGCGGTCAGCCCTTTTTTGCTTCTGCTGGCGGCAAGGATGCAGCCGGGCTGGACAAAGCCCTGGAAAAAGTAAAATCACTTATAATGCTTTGACAAATTGCGGCACATAATTTAGCGGGGCGCTTGAAATGATCCGCTAAAGTTCAATTCATTTTCACATGAT
>CALMIR010000207.1 GCA_937864265.1 uncultured Saprospirales bacterium
GTCCGGGAAAAGACCCGGCCTTCGGCCTGCTCCACTACGACTACGGCTTTCGGATCTACCACCCGGGGCTGGGGCGGTTTTTGAGTGTGGATCCGCTGGCAAGGAGCTATCCGTGGTACACGCCGTATCAGTTTGCAGGGAATACGCCGATTATGGCCATTGATTTAGACGGTTTAGAGCCAGTACCTTCTAATACTCCATCTACCTCAGCACTTCCAGCGTATTCAGCAACACATCAATGTCTTGCTCCGAAGTGTTGTAATTGGTAATACAAGCCCTAAAGGTAAGCTGCCCCTTAACGGGATATACAGACAACCATACTTTTCCGGTTTGAATGGCCTCCTGGCAAATTCGTTGCACCCGATCCGGATCATCAGCAAAACGAGGGTCGCTAAAGCACACGACGGGCATCGGGCTGTTGTTGTGCAGCAGCCAACCCTTGCTCAGGAGCTTATGGCGGAGCAAGTCACCCATTTTTACCTGATGTTCTATCACCGCTGCGTAGCCTTGCCACCCAAATACCAGCATGGAAAAATAGAGTTTCAAGCCAATGAATCGCCGCGACCATTGGATGGAATGGGTATATGGATCGGTGATCGGCAATGAATGGGCATCTTTAGGCATGTATTCCGTACTGATTCGAAACGTTTGATGCAAAATAGTCGGTTGACTGGTCATAAAGAAGCTGGCTCCCATAGGAATGGATAACCATTTGTGCGCGTCAAAGGTGATGGACTGACTTTTTTCAATGCCCTTTATCCATTGGCTGTATTCCGGATGTAGGGCAAGGGCACCGCCCCAAGCGGCATCTACATGCATCCATACCTTTTCTTGTTGACAAAGGGCTGCTATTTTTTCCAAATCATCGATCGCTCCAACGCCCGTCGTTCCCGCCGTAGCAATCACCAGGAAAGGGGTACATCCAGCTTGTTTGTCTTGGGCGATGCGGGCGGCCAATTCCGATAGATCGATGCGAAGGTCATCACCTATGCCAATGCTGCGAACAGCCTGTCGCCCCAAGCCTGTGTTGCTGGCCGCTTTCATAACAGAATGATGCGCTTCGGCAGAGCAATACAGAACGGGTTTGGCTGAAATATGCTGAAGTCCATCGGTCGTGATTTCGGGAAAGCGATGGTTCAAGGCGCATAAAACCGCCGTCAAATTGGCCTCCGCCCCACCTGAGCAAAACACGCCATCTATCTGCGCCGCTTCATAACCCATTTTTTCTCCAAAAGCCTGGATGAGCCAGTTTTCTACTTCCAAAGCAAAAGGGGCGTGGCTCCAGGCTGCCAATTGCGGGTTGTAAGTCGCTGTAATCAGGTCTCCCAAAATGCTTGCAAAATTGGTTCTCGGGTTGAATAACCCGTAGTAGGCAGGGTGGGGGGTATGAACGGTATAGGCTTCCATACCACTTATCACGTGTTGCAAGGCTTCCAGTAGGGGCTGCGCTGCGTTGAAATTTTGCTGTCGCACAAAGTTGCGAATCTTTTCCTGATCCAACTCAGGCGCTACCCGTCGGCGGGAGGTATCCGTATAATACGATTCCAAATATTCCAAGGTCGCCTTCCACAGCGTTTGCCGTGCTTCGGCTGATAAGTCTAATGAAGTCATGGTAATTGTTCTATGTGCAATGCTAAATCAGGCAGGCTGAATAGGCATTAGTTCCTGATTTGTCCTTCTCCGGTCACCAACCATTTATAGCTGGTCAATTCCTGCAGGGCCATTGGGCCTCTGGCGTGCAGTTTTTGGGTGCTGATTCCGATTTCCGCCCCCATGCCAAACTCTTGCCCGTCGGTAAAGGCAGTAGTCGTATTGGCATACACGACAGCCGCATCTACCTGCCGCATAAATTGATCAACAATAACTTTGTCTGTTGCAATAATGGCTTCGCTGTGCTTTGAACTATATTGGTCAATGTGATCCAGGGCTTCTTGCAAATTGGCCACAGTTTTAACCGACATTTTCATGGACAAAAACTCAGTACCAAATGAATCCGCTTCTGCGGGATGCAATAAATCGCCGGGGTACGCTGCCGCTAAAACTGAAAAAGCAGGCTCATCGGCAAAGACCTCACAGCGATGTACCTGGCCGAGTCGTTGCAGCAAATCGGGCAACTCTTCCAATTTATTTTGATGCACCAACAGGGTATCCAGGGCATTGCACACACTTACCCGGCGCGATTTGGCATTTTCGACGATGGCTTTTGCTGTTTCCAAGTCACCGCTGGCATCGTAAAAGGTGTGCACAATTCCAGCTCCCGTTTCGATCACCGGTATCTTGGCATTTTCGCGTACAAAGTCGATCAAACCCTGACTCCCTCGCGGAATGGCCACATCGATGATGCCCACAGCATTTAGTATTGGCTGCAAGGCCTCCCGATCGCTGGGTGCCAGATAACAGGCGTTTTCCAGTTGGTATGGAGCCAAAGCTTCCCGAATCAGCGATAAAATAGCTAGGTTGGAATAGTGCGCATCCCGGCTTCCTTTTAAAACAGAGGCGTTGCCCGATTTCAGGCAAAGGGCAAATACGTCGAACATCACGTTGGGGCGGGACTCAAAAATAACGGCCACCACACCCAATGGGACGCTTACTTTTCGGAGTAACAGGCCATTTTCCAGCTTTCGATCTTCTAACAGGCGATTCAAGGGGGAGGAAAGGCTGGCTACTTTCCTCAGATCTCTGGCAATATCTTGCAAGCGTTTGGGCGTCAATTGCAGTCGGTCGTATTTCGGATCGGAAACATTCATGCGATCTAAGTCCTTGCGGTTTTCCGCTATTAGCCATTCGGAATGTTCGAGGCTGAGGTCGGCCAGATGGTTCAAAATCGACGCAATGGTCTGGTCGTCCAACAGAACCAATTGCCGGGTCACCGCCCTGGATTTTTCCAAGTTGCTTGATACTTCTGAAAGCAATAGATCTTTAGACTGAATTGCGTGCATTTCTTTGGTAGCCATGTGTAAATAATAACTTGCTGATTGGGCAAAGATAAATGCTAATATTGGCATTATTAAACGACGGTTGTTTCTGTTTGAAGTTTATCCTCAGTCGGCTTTCCTTTTTTACTTAACCATTACTTAACCTGGTATTTAAAATCAGATAACAGCAAGCCCTTAGCTTTCGCCCCTGTTTTATGAAAAGTTCAAAAAGCCAAACTACTATGAAAAACTGCGTAAAGTTCCTGCTCTTATTGTTATTGATCCTTCCTTTGTCTAACCGGGCACAAAGCAGCGGCGAAGTCGGATTTTTGGTTGGCGGAACCGATTATTTGGGCGATGTTTCTCGTGATTTTCCACAATGGGCGGATGTTGGACTTAGTTTCGGCGCCACGGGGCGGTACATGTTCGATCCTAAATTCGGTGTAAAGTTATTTTTTGGGTACCTCCAACTGAAAGGTTCTGATCGCAATGTGTTACCTCGGCGAGGCTGGGAAACCCAATTTGGCCTGTTTGAAGTTACGGCCAGCTTTGAATACCACCCATTTGGTAAGGCCAGAAAAACCATTTTCAACGAATTTCGCAAAGGCCAGTTTTCACCCTATGTCTTTGCTGGCGGCGGCATTGCTTCAGCTGATGCAGACATAAAAATTCCACCTGGCAGCAATTGGGTGTTCCCGGAAGAAGCCGACCGCGATGTGTTTGTGTCTGTACCCATTGGCGGGGGCCTTCGCTACGACTTGTCCCCATATTGCATCCTCAGTTTTGACGTCGGTATGAGGGCGGTCTTTTCCGATTATCTGGACGGAATCAGTATTCAAGGCAAAAGCGATACCAACGATTGGTATTCTTTCACTGGGCTAAGTGTAACGGCGCTGTTGGGGGCTGAAAGGAGCAAAAATTGGGATTAATGCTCCATTAAAAAGGGGACTCCGGCAATTCCTTCTCCCGTACTTAAAGTAGGTTTAAGATGGCCAAATTTACTTTAAGTACGTTACTTCCCAGTCCATTCGTTCCTGTAAAACGGTTAGAGATAGGCAAAAGGAATGTGCAATTGAAATAAAATGCTAGTTGCCAATATCTGACATTTAACTTTTTAAGAAATAGCTTTTATTTTTGCCTCATTATGAGGCTAAAGCGTTATTTTTTTATCATTGGATTGGTATCCTATTCTTTTGCTGTAAAAGCACAATCTGCTTATCAGGAAGAGGACGACATGTCGGCGATACAGCCGACTGTTGCCTTGAGCAAAACAGATAGCCCACCTGTCATTGATGGTATATTAGATGAAGATGTTTGGGAAAAAGGTCAAAAGGCGCAAGATTTTTGGCAACATTTTCCTACCGATACCACACGCGCTAAGGGACAAACGGATATCTACATGATTTATGATGAGGCATTTTTATATGTGGGTATCCGATGCCAGTCTATTGGTAATCAATTTATTACGCCTTCTTTAAGGCGGGATTACAGCTTCCAGGGTAGCGATAATATCAGCATTATGTTCGATACCTACAATGACAACAATAATGCTTTTTTATTTGGAATTAATGCGATGGGCGTTTGTCGGGAAGCTCTAATCGTAAATGGTGGTCGTCAAAGGTCGGATTTCCAGGATTCGTGGGATAACAAGTGGTACGGTGAAGCCAAAATTTTTGAGGATTACTGGACGGCTGAAATGGCTATTCCTTTTAAAACACTGCGCTTTAAGGAAGGGGTCACAAGCTGGCGCTTCAACAGTTACCGCAGCGACACACAACTCAATGAATTGAGTGCTTGGATGAATATTCCCCGAAACCAAATCATCATGAGCTTATCATACATGGGCGATATGGTTTGGGATAAGCCACTGGAAAAAGCCGGGAAAAATATTTCTGTCATTCCTTACTTGGCAGGTGGGTTAATATATGATTTTGAAAATCCAGCGGCGAACAATCCTGAAGCCAATGGAAATATAGGCATGGATGCAAAGGTTGCGGTAACCTCCGGCTTGAATTTGGACTTTACGGTTAACCCCGATTTTTCACAGGTGGAAGTAGATCGCCAAGTGACCAACCTCGATCGCTTTGAGTTGTTTTTTCCGGAAAGGCGGCAGTTCTTTCTTGAAAATGCCGACTTATTCGGCAGCTTTGGGCAAGAGCGGATTAACCCTTTCTTTTCCAGACGCATCGGCATTGCCCTGGATTCTATTACAGAAGAAAATATAGAAAACAATATCTACTATGGTGTTCGGCTTAGTGGCAAATTGGATGAAAAGTTGCGGGTTGGCTTGCTCAATATGCAAACTGCCCGCGAAAAGGATGCCGGAGTGGCGGCGGCCAATTATACCGTTGCTGCGCTTCAAAGGCAGGTATCATCGGCCTCTAATGTGTCCTTTATTTTTGTCGATAAGGAGCAATTCCAAGTCAAAGACCACGCCGAGCTTGATCCTTTCAATCGGATAGCGGGTTTGGAATATCGTTTGGGCACACGCGACAACAGTTGGCAAGGCAAGCTCTTTTATCATCAGGCTTTTTTGGCTGACAAGGTGGATGCGCCTTTTGCCCAAGGGCTTCAATTGCAACATTTCAAACGCAAATACCGCTTTTTGTGGGAACACAATTTTGTAGGCTTTGGCTATGATGCACAGGTTGGATTCGTGCCTAGAAAAGACTTTTTTATGGTTCAACCTGAAGCGGAATGGTTTTTTTATCCTGCCAAAGGGTATATCAATGAGCATAGCTTTGAGTTGAACTATATCCATTTTTACAATATGGGGCATGATACGGAGGACAACTTAGCCGATTGGGCAACAGAAGAAAGGCAGGCCAGGTTCAATTGGAATCTGAAATTCAGGGACAACGCCCGTGGCTTCATAGGCGTCAATTACAGCTACATCTTTTTAGAAGATGATTTTGATCCTACACAAGTACAAGAGGATGAAAGTATTGCATTGAAAGCAGGGACGGCGTATTCATTTGCTTTTGCATCGGCCAATTTCAGTTCAGATATTCGGAAGCGTGTATTTTATACCCTGAATCCGGTGCTTGGACAGTTTTTTAATGGCCATCGTTTGGGTATGAGCGGCGAATTGGGCTATCGTTTCCAGCCGTATGGCTCTGTGGTTATCAACTTCAATTACAATCGCATCTCACTTCAAGCACCATTTGAAAAAACAGAACTTTGGCTGCTCGGGCCGCGAATAGACCTCACCTTTTCAAAAAATGTATTCCTAACCACCTTTGTCCAATACAACAATCAGGAAGACAACCTGAACATCAACGCGCGTTTTCAATGGCGCTTCAAACCTGTTTCGGATTTCTTCCTGGTTTATACAGACAATTACTTTGCAGCTGATGGCAATCCGTTTTTTGTGCGTAATCGGGCACTCGTCGCTAAAATCACCTATTGGCTGAACTTGTAAAAACAAAAAGGCCTTGAATTTCAAAGCCTTTTCTTCCACAAATATGGTTTTTTATTTACTTCAGCATTTCAAAAAACGGCTCAGCGCAGCGCCCCAACCCCTTCATTCCATAACACCTGGTTGAAGGCTGGAATATCCTCTTTTAAAATTTCCTCGGCGCGCGCTTTTAGCACTTGCCATTGCACTTCCAACTCCTGGCGGCGTTCCAGTACAGGTTTGGTGATACGCGGCAGATGGCTTTCCGCTTGATTGATCAGGAAAATATATTCTGCCGTAAACTTGTTAGGGAAATTTTCCACATCGTCATAAGCGATCGATTTCCTTTGCACCATGTCTTCATCCCATGCCTTCATTTTTTGTAGCAACTGCTGACCCAAAATTTGCACTTTGACGTATTTTTCTGTTTCTGGTAGTTGCTCTAGTAGCTCAGATAACTGCCCCTGCACATCGTATAATTGATTGACCATTCGGTGCATATCGCTAAAAGTCTGTTCCATTTCGCCCATCAATTGATCGTACGCTTCGTACGTTTTGAGGTCTATTCCATACAGCGGATTCGGTGCAATCTGGCAAGAAGATACCAACTCCTGGTTGCCCCTTTTCAAGATTAAGGTATAAACGCCGGGGCTGGCTTTGTGTCCGCCAAAATTGGCCTCGTAGTAAGTACCCGGTATGCCGACCATTGTCTGGTGCCGCATGTTCCAAACAAAACGGTTGAGGCCGGGCTGTTTAGACAGTAGCGGCTCTTCATCTGGCCCCCCATCCCATGGCTCAAAACCTTCCACTGGCTCCGAACTGAACGCTCTGATCAGCCTGCCATTGGCGTTTTTTATTTCAAGCGTTATAGCAGTTGTATCTTCCAGGTTGGGCAAGTGATAGTAAATCACCACCCCATTGGCTGGGTTTACCCCCCGTTTAGGATGGCTGCCCTTGAATTCAGGTGAGTGATCGTCCAACTCGCTGGAGCCGTTGCTCAAGAAGGCTACTTCAGGTTGGAACAAATGAAAACCGTTACCTTGTCCTTTCCACTGCCGTAGCGGCTCCAAATCGTCTAAAATCCAGTAAGAACGCCCAGCTGTTGCTGCGACCAAATCATCGTGTTTGACCATCAAATCGGTTACTGGAACAACGGGCAAGTTCAATTGGAGTTGCTTCCATTCCTTACCGCCATTCCAGGAGGCATAAACCCCAGTTTCTGTTCCGGCAAATAGCAAGTCTTTGCGGCGCGTATCTTCTCGTACCACTCTGGTGAAAGCACCATATGGAATGCCCTTGCTGATGTTCGTCCAGGTTTTGCCGTAATCTGTTGTTTTGTAAATAGCCGGAGTATGGTCGTTGAATTTGTAGCGGGTAGTGGCGATATAGACCGTACCAGGATCATGGGGAGATACTTCAATCGCATTTACCAAACACTCGGACAGGCCTGCTGGGGTGACGTTTTGCCAGTTAGCACCGCCGTCGCGGGTCAGGTGCACGAGGCCGTCGTCGCTGCCCACCCAAATCACACCTTTTTCGTGTGGGGACTCTAGGATATAGCTGATGGTGCCATAATTTTCTGCGCCAACTGCTTCATTGGTGTAGGGGCCGCCGCCCTTGCCTTGCTTTGCCTTTTCATTTCGGGTCAGATCTGGCGAAATTTCTTGCCAACTGCTGCCCATGTCCTGTGTTTTTAACACCAATTGAGCGCAGTGATAATAAGTATTAGGTTCGTGTTGCGACCACATGATGGGAGCGTTCCAATTGAAACGATACTTCATGTCGCTTGCATCGCGAGCTAGGTACTGAATAGGCGCTGCCATGATGTTAGTGCCGCCTTGGGCCTTGGTATCTAATATTTCGATGGTACCCAAGTAGCTGCCGCCCAATACGTAGCGCGGGTTATCGGGGTCAAAAGCCAAAAATGCACTTTCACCCCCGGCAGAATAAGTCCAGCTTTGCTCATAAATGCCATCGCTGTTCAGTTCCCTGTTGGCAATTACCACCGAGCTGTTATCTTGTTGCCCGCCGTATAGACGATACGGAAAGAGGTTGTCCGCATTCACACGGTACATTTGAGCTGTTGGCATGTTGTATTGAGTGGACCAAGTTTCCCCCCTGTTGAAAGAAATGCCAGCCCCGCCGTCATCGGCAATGACCAAGTTTTTGGGATTGTTGGGGTTGATCCAAAGGTCGTGGTAGTCGCCATGTGGGCCGGACAGGGTTTCCCAGGTTTGACCGCCATCAATAGAGCGGAGGGCTTCGGCACTCAATACATATACCATATTTTCATTCCAGGGATCAGCAAATACCTCGATGTAATACCAGGCCCTCTGCACCAATCGGTGGTCATCGCTGATGCGCGTCCAATTTTTTCCACCATTTTCAGAAACAAAAAGCCCACCCTGTCCTTTCTCAGAGTCGCTTTCTATCACGGCATATACTTTATTGGAATTGGCGGGTGAAACGGCGATGGCCATTTTTCCCAGTTCATTGGGCAATCCTTCGTGTATTTTTTCCCAGGTTTCTCCGCCATCAACAGATTTGTACAGGCCACTGCCCGGGCCACCACTGATGACTTTCCAGGGCAGGCGACCGTGTTCCCACATCGCCGCGTAAAGGACCAAAGGATTGTTTCTATCCATCGAAATATCTGCACAGCCGGTTTTGTCATCCACGGACAGTACTTTTTTCCAATTGCGGCCGCCATCGGTACTTTTGTACAAGCCCCGTTCAGGCGATGCGCTGTACAGTGGGCCTTGCGCAGCGACGTAAAGGATGTCGGGATTGCGCGGGTGTATGATGATTCGGGCAATGTGTTGTGTTAGTTCCAAGCCCATTCTCGTCCAGGTTTTTCCGGCATCGGTCGATTTATACACCCCATCGCCATGAGAAGTCATCACCCCCCGGATGGCGTGCTCGCCCATACCGCAATACACGATGTTGGGATCGCTCTCCGCTACCGCCACCGCGCCAACTGATCCCGTTTTGAAAAAACCGTCGGAAATATTATTCCAGATTTGTCCGGCATCTTCGGTTTTCCATAGGCCACCACCTGTCGTCCCCATATAATAGGTGAGGGGGTCAGCAACTACGCCGCAGGCTGCAACAGATCGCCCGCCTCGGAAGGGGCCAATGCTGCGCCATTTCAAAGGTTGAAAAAACGCATTGGGTTCTTTCAATAAATCGGTATTTTGGCTGTGGCTTGTAGCAACAAGCAATAAGGCCAAGCAAAGCAGGAAGAGTTTTTTCATACGATAAAGTCTGTTCTTGAAAATCAAAAATAGTTATTTATCGCTGCTGGCTAAAAAATATTTTAACTCGACACTAGTATTTTAGGCTGCAAAAAACTTTGCAGGATAAAAAAACAATAACTGAACGGTTACAAAGCTCCTCTCGTTGATGAGCAGATATCAGGATATTGGCAACCCCAAAATCAATATTTATGCCTCTCGATGGCACAGCCTTTTTCTATTCATAGCTGTAGGAACTAGCTGTTAGGGTCTAAGTAGATTACTCCATGAAATACACGACCCCTAACTCTCCTCCAAAAACAGACGGTCTCATAGACACCCCGCTCTCCAAGCTCCAGTCCGTCAGGCTTTTTTGGAACTGTAGCCCGCATTTTATACCTAAGCGGTCATTGAAATAGTAGCCAATTCTGCCCGCAGCCATCGCTTGCATTTGCCACTGGTTATTCATGAACGGCGTATTAACTCCGCCGTAATCGATAAGCTGGCTTTGGTATAGGGTACGGCCTTTATTCTCTGAAAAAATGGTGATGGCACCTCCAATCAGCATTTCCATTTGCCAGTGCTGGAAGCGCCATGATTTGCCAACGGCAAGTGGGATTTGGTAAAGTAGAGTTTGATTAAAGTGTCTGACGTTACGTGTTGCTTCAACAGGCACTTCAATGTCACCTCGGACAATGTTTTGATGGCCGGTTAGCGAATTCGTTTGCACTTGAATAATGGTATCTTGGAGGATAATCGTTTGATTTTCCAGTTCAGTACTCCACTCAAACAAGCTGTTGAGCTGCTGAAGATGAAGGCCTGTCGTCAGTTGGAAGCCTTTTTTCAGCGGATGTGTATAATTGATTTGCACCTGATAAGAAGGTATCGATCGCTCAAATTCAGATCGCTCTGGTGTTAGTGCACCATACCCCATATTCCAAAGTGAAAACCCGCTGAGGATAGCTATTTGACCATGTGCGGAATTTGATTGAGTGGGAGCTGTATTGTGTTCACTTGGGGGATTTTGATAATTGGAAGTGATGATAGATTTTGACTCACGAGTACAGGTTATTGTTCTTGTTGGTAATGTTTGGATATCCGGCGCAAAATCCCAGGCTTGAGGTTCAGTAATAGTTGATTTCTTGGAGGAATTTTCCGAAGCCTCAACAAGCGTTTTGTTTGGTGTTGTTGTAGGTTTTTTCCAATTACTTATTGTAGATATAATGGTTGCTCGTTGCTTGAAGTTGTTAGATATGATGTTGGTTTTCAAGAGTTTGTTTTCATTGTAAGCCGTATTGAAGGCTACTGTTTCTTCCGGGCAATCTTCAGGCTGAGGCTTTTCTGATAAAGGAATGGTCTTGGCAGGCACTGGCAAAAGATATTGCTCCGACGTATTTTCCTTGATGACTGCTACTTCCTTGCGATTAGGAAGTAATCCTTTCCCCGTTTGCTGTCTGATGAAGGTGCAAGTGCCAATAAGTAGGAGTATAAGTATCCCTGCCGTGATCTCTCTTATGGGGCCACGCTTTTTTTTGAGAGAGGCATCTGATTGCATATCTTCCATTTTTTTCAAAATGCCTGCCTCCATCTGTTCCCAGTTCAATTCAGGGGGTAGCGGACTAGTCTCTTCGGACAGTAATTTCTTGATGCGATCGTGTTTAGAGTCCATTTGCCAATGTCTTAAGTTCGTTGTTGTATAAGTTTTTTCGCAACCAACTTTTCGCTCTGGATAATTGGGAGCGAGAGGTTTCGGGGCTAATACCCAATAAAGCCCCTGCTTCTTGATGAGAATATTCATCGATGATGATCAGCATAAATATTTGTCGATAGCCTTCCGGCATCTGATTTAGAAGTTGTTCAATGTCTGCCTTTGAAAATTGTTCTATCTGATCGTCGGCTTGTAGGTTGTCTTCGCTGACTTTATGGATGGAGACCAGGGAAGCAGCGGATTTCCCTTTTCTATGGTGCTGCATACATTGATTGATGACCACTCGACGCAACCAGAATTTAAAGTCTCCCTTGGAGGTATCAAAAGTACCGATACTTAAAAATACCCGTGCGAAGATTTCTTGGATCACATCTGGGTGGTCGCTGTCATTAACTACATAACGCCTGACGATAGAGAAGACATAAGCGATGCAGTCTTGGTACATCAACTTAAATGCTCCTTTTTCTCCTTGCTTGACTGATTCGATAATGGATGCGCCAACCACAATTAAAGATTTAGTTGTTCTGGTGTAGTAATGAAACCCGAAAACCAAAATAGGTTTTCGGGTTCTGTAAAAAAGAGTTGGGACTTATTGGCAGCCATTGATAAAGCTGCAAATCTCGTTATCCTCTTGGAAGGTGAGTGTACTACCATCTTCAATCAGCGTGATTCCTACTGGATAGATGATCTCAATGGCATTAATTTGGTTATTGTACATGCCATAGACCGTGTAATAGTCACTCATGTTGTTCAGATTATATACGACACCTTCAGCTTCGACTTGTACCGGGAAATTGATATTATACCCGCAAGGTATCACCCCTTGGTTGAAGAACAGAAAGATGTGAGCTGGTGCAAAAGAGCAAGGTTCATCGTTATTATCTATGATTTCGATATCTACCCCGCAAGCAATCAGAGCGTTAATCAGATCTTCGATGTCTTCGATGACCATGATTTCCCCATCTAAATTCATCAGAGAGAAAGGGAATAGCAACTCTATGCTTTCTCCACTCAGAATGAGGTTAGCATACTGATCGACATCAGTCACTGTGAGGGTACTGCCATCTTCAAGCAAAACCTCAAAAGGGAATTGCAATTGATTGCAGCCAAATCCTTGTACAACAATGCCATCGCCGCTGACCGGCGGGTTGATACCATCACATAAAAACACCAGGTCAAAAAAGCCGCCTATGCTGTCGATGGTCAACTCTTCGTCGTTATACACCACATTGATGGGCAAGGTGATAAAAAGATCGTCGGTGGTTGCGAGTAAATCGATGAACTCAGCTTCGTTTGCGGCAGTATAGGTATTGTCTTCCAAGTCTTCCAGGTTAAAAGGGAAGACTAGGTCAAAACACAGGTCGTCAAATAGAAAGGCAGGTATAGTTCCTGGGTTATCCCATCCGGTTTCGGGTATGCAGGAGGCGAAAACTTGGCCTAATTCATCAATGGTATTGACTTCAGTTAGGTTACCTTCAGTATCGGTAATGTTCAGCGGAAATACAAAATCAACTACGGGATCAGGATTGTCTTCACTGCCGGCTGCCTCAAAATCATCAATAGAGTTGATTGTGACGGTTTCGCCGGAGGCTAGCAACAGTTCAAACGGATAGTTTATGAGCAAACAGCCTAAATCCAGGCCATCTGTTTCATTCATGGTAAGAGCCGAAACCAAGTTGTTTTGTTCCACCACTTCCGGTTCATAATTTGGATCTTTGATTATAATTTCATCCACGTTTTCCCGGTTGCAAGCGGTAATTAGCAATCCTATAAATAGTAGGAATAAGCTCGTATTGGTCAGAAACTTCATTTCAATGATTCGTTTTTGTTCGGTTAATGAATTAAGAAAGATTCTGTACAGATTTGCTCACTATATGCAAGGGTGAGCTGAAACGTTGCATGGTGAAGGGATTTTTTGCCTTTATCGGGGAAAGTGGATGAAAAAGTCTCTATTACCCTGCTAAGATTTGTTAGTAAAACTTATGTGAGTTCTCTTAGTCCCTCTGTTTTTAGAGGCATTTTAGTCAAATGGAAGTGCGAAAAACAGGGTGAATGAAGATTTGAGTAAAAAAGTCTGGCTAGCTGGAAAGACTTCAAATAGAACTTACGAGCCAACACCTTAGCTGTGGGGTGCGAAATGGCATGACAACCATACTCTTAGGAAAGTGGTGTTGGCATTTTGGTATGAAAAACCTGTTTTTTATTCGGCTGGTGGGTGGTGGCGGATCGAATTTTCTCCTTTTCTATTCACAGCATTTCTCCGTCACAAAATCCTCCAGATAAGCAAATCGTTGGCACAGCGACCCATTTTTAGCAATTGTAGCACGGTCAATAAGTGGGCTTTCAGCTTGTAGAAACTCTGGTAAGATATGCCTGATAAACTGCTCTCCAAAAGCCTTGGAGGCATCTCTGGGCATCTCATTGGGCAAGTTATCGATGGTCATCATATCGATGACGCCTACTTGGTGCGGCTCAGATTCTTGTCCGGTAAAAGGATCAAATCCAAAAATGGGGTTAGAGATAGTCGATGCTCTGAGGGTGGATGGAATGGAAGACAAAGGTGCAATATCGCAGGTAACATCCGCTATGACCTTGATTTTGAAGTCTGGACTTTGCATTTCCCTAATGGTGAAAAATGGCGGCGCGTTGTTATCCCAATAGATACCATTGATCATGATATCACTTTGCTGATAATAAGGGGTAAAGTCACAACCGTGAGCTGCCGGGTTTTTGTAAAAATAAGCAGTATCAAAAGCCAGTCCGTCTTTTCGATAGATGTAGTCACTGCTGCGCAAAATGGTAAACACCATTTCGTCATAAGACTTATTCAAATAGTTGTGTGGGCTAACTTCTTTGATGCCCATATCGCGCAACACCTCCGCAGCACCCAGCCCTACGCGGCCATGCCCCGTCAGCACAATCTTAGCTATGGGCCATTGGATGGTTTTATAAATGGATTTAGCTTCGGCATAATCCAGGCATTCGTGCATGGGCTTCAGTTGGAATAAACCAGTGCGTTTGCCGTAGGTCAGTAAAGCATTATGCGCACCCACCATGCCTGCAAATTTGCCAAATGCAATCAGCCTTTTGCCCGAATCATCCACCATCGTTTCATAATCGACCATGCGGATGTTTTTTTCCAAAATCGCCTGAAGCAGTTTCCTGTTATAAGGCTGCTTCTTGATGGTATGCGAAAAAAAACAGTACGTTTTATTGGCGATCAGTTGATCAACAGGTACTTCTTTGACGCCCATCAATAGGTCACAATCGCTGACGTCATCTTGCATTTGTATATTGGAATGATGGTAGGCCTCGTCGGGATAACAGCGCTTAGGAGAAGGCTGCACCACTACTTTTACAGGAAAGTTTCTGGTTATTTGGGCACATTGCTCAGGTATAAGTGGCACACGCGAGTCAGGTGGAATTTTACCTTCGCGGATGATTCCTATTTTCATGGGCTGTTTTATTTGATCAGGCATTTGAATTACAATTGCGCAAATTTAGCCAAGATACCCGGCTTTTAAAATGAACAGGGCTTTATTTTGTACCCCCAAGGAAGAGGGTTGCAGGTATCATTTTTTTTGATTTACTTTGTTCCCCCGCAAATGGATTGTGTGGCAGGGGCAGGAACTTTATCCTTTCCGCCGTTGTTACAGATTTGATGGCGGGCTTAAAGCTAAGCTTTTCCCGCCTCCCGCTTTCAGCGGAATTCGCCCGCCCGACCGGATCAATCCGGGCGGGACGACTCCGGATCGGACGGGGGCAGGGAATATTTGAGGTGTGAGCACCTGCCCGATGGTCAGGCGGGAGGCCAAGCCTAGCCACCCTCACCCTCACCCTCACCCTCACCCTCACCCTCACCCTCACCCTCACCCTC
>CALMIR010000208.1 GCA_937864265.1 uncultured Saprospirales bacterium
GGCGGCCTCCAAGGTGTTGTGGTCAGGGCTGTTGACGATGATGTCAACTACCGTTTGTTGAGAAAAGGAAACAACAATGCTAAGCATCCACGCTATTGCAAGCGTAAATAGGTTTTTCATGAATTTGTTTTTAGTTTACTAATGCGTGTGAAGACAATCGGCTAACAGCGATGGCGAGTATTGGTTGGAAAAAGGCACGTAATAACCAACAAAGTGACGTTCAATTGGCAAAGTGAAAAAAATGACAAACAATATACGGGGAATGGTGTTGATGTGGGTTGCAAAAAAAAGAAAGTACAACTTGCATTGCACTTTCACAATAGAAAACGGTTCTTTGACAAAAGGTGTGATTAAAGCAAAAATCTTTGTAGTTTGCAAAAAATTACTACCCAATTTATCAAAGTCCTTACCCTAGCGAACACACTTAAAATGAACCGTTTAGCCGGCTAGTGCTGTCGGCACTAGGCTAAGGACAAAATCGGGAAGTTAATTTTTCTGCGTACTTGGCGAAAATCATCGTTCCTTAAAGTCACCCTGCTTTCCGCTAAGTCTTTTCCCACACCATTTGTTAAAGAAGGTAGAAAACTAAACCCCAGTTATTAATCTTAAAAGAAAAATGAAAAAAGCGTACATCCCAAAGCAATTGGAAAAAAATAAAAATGAAATTATATCATCAAAAGAAAAAAGCCAAGGGTGAAACTTTGGGTTTTTAATAAAGAGGCGTAAGCAAAGGCACTCCATGTGATCGGGCAGTAAACGTTCGAGCGAGTACATCCCTAAAACGACCTATTACTGCTCATATCTATAGCTATGCAGCAGGGGGTAGAGGGCTTTGATTATAGATTGAGTACTCCATTCGATGAATTTTCATATTTTTGTTCTATGGATAACGCGGAGAAGGTAAAATACAAAACAATATTTAAAACAGCACTTGACAAGTTTGCCGACAAACTTGAAAAGTACGTTTCTACGGATAATGGTGACTGAGCGGTAAAAGGCTTTATCGACGTTGACAAAAACATTTACACGATTTCTTCCGATACTAAAATCGTTTCAAAAATTCTTGAAATACATATCTTTCCGCAAATCTTACAGTTTGCTGAAAGCATTGGCTATAAAATCATCCTTGCTGAAAAACAAAATTGGTATCCCGATTTGACTTTTGTAAAGAAAGACAATGAAGCTGTAAAATTTGCACTAGATATTAAGACTACTTTCAGACGAAATAACAAAACTGCTGGATTTACGCTTGGAAGTCATGGGGGTATTTCAAAGAAAGGGATAAGGATAAGAATATTCAGTTTCCTTAAAATCAATATTTAGGGCACTATTGTTTGGGGGTAATCTATACACGCACAGATATTTCAGAGGACCTTGCTGAAACTGAAATTTATCAAGTCCAAGAACTTCAAGAAGAATATGAAACGCCAAACCCTAAGGTCGGCGAGCGTTCAGTTACAACTGTAAAACATCTGAAATCGATCACTTCCGTGATAAAAGACTTTGATTTTTTTGCAGCGGAGAAATGGAAAATCGCAAGTGATAAGCAAGGTTCAGGAAATACAGCCAACATTGGTTCAATCTTTGATATTGCTGACCTAAAAAATGAAAATGGAATTTTTAGCCAATTAGGCGAAGAATGGTTTGATGAATACTGGATAAATCACGGGACTGCTCTAATGGTGAAAGACGGAAAGCCGACCAAGATTACTAGCCTTAAAGATTTTTTAGAGTTTAAAGGCAGGACAGACCTTCTGGATAAAATTATTTCCAAAACTTCATACAAGATTAAGAAATGAGAGTAATCGTCCCACCGATAAAAAGTCAAGGTATAAAAACAAAGTTAGTTCCTTGGATAATGGAATTGGCGCCAAAAGTTTCGGGCAAATGGATAGAGCCATTTCTCGGAACAGGTGTAGTTGCCTTTAATTCAGGTTACAAGCAAGCAATCCTAAACGACACGAATCCTCATATCATAAATTTTTATAAAGGCATTCAGGATAAGACAATAACGGCACCTTTAATGAGGCAATATCTTCAAAAAGAAGGCCAATTATTGAGCCAAGCAGAGAATAATGGCTATGAGCATTATTTAAAGGTTAGAGCACGGTTTAATAGTGGAGAATACTCATCCTACGATTTTATTTTTCTTTCTCGTGCAGGATTTAATGGGATGATGCGATTTGGGAGCAAAGGCAATTGGAATATACCGTTTTGCAAAAAAACTGATAGGTTTGCACAAGCCTACGTTACTAAAATAACTAACCAAGTAGCAAATATTTCCCAAATCATTCAACCCGAACCCGAATGGTCGTTTCATAACAAATCCTTTTCCGATATTATCCCGCTTGCTACCGAAAATGATATCATTTATTGCGACCCACCCTACTTTGGGCGACATGCTGATTACTATAACGGTTGGACAGAAAAAGATGAAGAACTTTTGTTCAATTTATTAAGCGAAACAAAAGCAAAATTTATTCTCTCAACTTGGCATCACAACGATTGGAGAGAGAACGAAATGGTAAACAAGTTTTGGAGTAAATTCAATATTGTAACAAAAGATCATTTTTATCATAATGGCGGTAGTACCGAGAATAGAAGAACAATTGTTGAAGCTTTGGTTTGTAATTTTTCCATAGATAATATACAATCACATAATCATGGAATAAAAACTACCCCAAAAGCAGAGCAATTGACATTTGATTGGAAGGCATAGAAAATGGAAGAGCAAAGGCTTGCTGAATATACCGCGCAAACCCCAAAGCACTGCTGCGCGGCACACGGCGCCCCTAACCCCCCTTCACTACACCACCTTCATCACCAACTTACCCTGATTCTGATTGGCCGCCATGAAGCGGTGCGCTTCCGTTGCTTTCTGCCAGTCGAACACCCGGTCAATAACGGGTCGGAGCTTACCCTGTTCGAGCAAGGGCCAGGCGTAGGCATACAAGGCTTGCGAAAGCCTGATTTTATAGTCTAGACTTCTGGAGCGCAGCGTGGAGCCGATGATCTGCTGCCGTTTGAGGACAATCGGTGCCAGGTTCAAGCGCTCGGCCTTTGCGCCACCCAAAAAGCCCAGCATCACCATGCGCCCATCCTGCGCCAATAACTGAATATTTTCTTGAAAATTGGGGCCTCCAATCACGTCCAGAATAATATCCACGCCTTTGCCGCGAGTGAAATCGAGTACTTGATCTCCAAGCTTATTTTGTTGATAATCTATGCATTGATCTGCGCCCAAGCTTAGGCATAAAGCGTGCTTTTTTGCGGAAGCGCTTGCCAGACAGTTGGCGCCAGCCGCTTTGACCAATTGTATGGCTGCTGTGCCTACACCACTGCCCCCGGCGTGTATCAGCACGCTTTCGCCTGCTTGCAACCTGGTCAGCCAATGCAAAGCTTGATAGGCGGTAAGAAATACCTCTGGAATGGCCGCAGCCTGCTCCAAGCTTAGACCCTTGGGTATCGGTAAGGCCATATCCTGGTGGAAGATGGCGTATTCAGCATACCCGCCACCGTTCAAAAGGCCGCAAACGGCATCGCCTGCTTGCCATTTTTTTACATTTCCGCCGCAAGCAACAACTATTCCAGCGCATTCCAAACCCAATAGGGGACTATCGCCGGGTGGAGGCGGGTATTTGCCCTCCCGCTGCAACAGATCAGCCCGATTAACAGCGGTATAAGCCACTTTAACAAGTATTTCATCCGAAGCAGGTTCAGGAAGGGGGTATTCGCCAATGTACATGTTACGGGCATCGCCTGCCGCTTCGACCAATATCGCTTTCATACCATTTTAGTTTAAAAAGCGCCAGACCAGCCCGATGCGCATGGCCGAGTTGGGATGGGCATAATAAGCTGTCTGATAAAACAAGTCGTCCCGAATGATGGCCGAAGCATTTTCCAAGCGCACAAAGGCTCGGAATTTGGTGATCTTCATGCTGAAAAAAGCATCGGTTGCCGGAAAAAATTCGACCTTCCTATCGTTTTGAAGCTGAAATTGGCCGCTCACCGGGTTGTAATAGTTGGCGAAATAGGCGTTGCTATAACGGAGGTCAAGCCCCAGTTCCACATCCAGAACTTTAAACCATTTGCCGCTGTAATACAAGCTGTGTTTGGCATAAATGCCGGGCAGCCGGATCACATCTTCCGATGCCTGCTGAATGCCGACGAGGTTGTCCAAGTGAAATTTCCAAAGCTTGAAATTCTTTTTGGCCACCAATTGGATGATGCTAATGGGCACACCCGTTTGACGCGGCAGCCCGTCCACATCAAAGTAAATGTAGTTGTTGATGAGGTGGTATTGCCCACTCAGGGAGAGCTGAAAAGCGGGCAGTTCATAGGTAGCAGCTAAGGAGGTGGTCAGGGTTTTGCTCCATTCGTTTTGCCAGACGGGTTGCTCGGAAAGTATGAGTTGGTGTTGGATCAGGTTCGGGCTGTAGAGCTGGTTTTTAGCCTGCAAGCTCAGGCTGCCCAGCGACTTGAAGCTGAAATAAAGATCGCCGCTGACTTGGTAGTCGCCTGCGTTGTCCAAAATGCCAAAATGCCCAGCCAGGTTAATCCTCAGATTGGGATTGGGATTGAAGCGATAGCGCCCCGTCAGAAAAAGATTGTTTAGGGTGGAGTCGGCCGGTTCGTATGCCAACAAGTGTAAGCTGTGTACCAATCCCACCTCCAACAAATCGCGTTGATTGCGAGCGCCACTTTGGCCGCCTTTATCCAATTTAAAAGTAGCCAGCCGGAAGCTGTTTTCCAATCGGCGGTGTTGCAGGTAAAAACGTGGCCCCCGCAAATCGGGCAAAAAGTCAGGATATTGGTTGTAAAAGCTGGAATCCTGCACTGCATCGTATTCATCCCAGTATTTGTACAAACTGGACAACCAGCCAATTTGGTGGGCAATGGTAAAAGCCCGTCGGAAGCCGCGCAGTGAATCCGGTTTGCCGCCAAAATTGAAATACTGGGTATAGAGCAATTCCCGGTGGGAATGCCTGCTTTGTGCTGTTTCCAAAAAAACATCAGCCGATGTCAAGCTGCTGAATTCCGCCCCATCGGTTACTTCGGTGAGCAAGCCGCCGTTGTTTTCCTGCTCGATGGTGTTGGCCGAGAAGCTGAAAAAGCTTTGATAACTCCCTTTAGCACTTCGATAGGCCAGTCCGCTTGCCAACGCCGTATTGCGAGAGTTTTGGTTGCGGTATTGGGCGCTTTCGCTGAGTTGGTTGATGCGCTTGTAGTCGAGCGAAAAGTTGAGGCCATTGGCAAAATTGCGGCTCAGGGCTGCTGTGGTGTAGCCGTCGGACTGTTCGGCGCCAATGGTGTAGGAGACTTCCGAAAAAGGGCGCTCCAAACGGTAATACTTCAATTGATTGCCCCGAATTTGGTACAAATCGTACTGGTGCAGCCCCACATCAAAGCCCCGACGCTCTGGTGCTTCCCAAAAAATGGGTTCATGGGCAGAACCTAAATTACCCAGGTGCCGAAAATCCAAATCGCGTTTTCTGACCGGATCGTGGAAGCGGAAATTATTACCCAGGGTCGTATCCGAAAAAGGAATTTCCTGGTTGGGATTTTCAATATAGTAATAGAAAATGTCGAAAGTATCCAATTCGATGCCCTGCTGATTGCCCCCGCTTCCACCCCCTCCTCCAGAATTGGGAAAGCGATCGAAGCCCCCACTTTGTGCTCGAGAGCCCCATACTCCCAGCATAAGCAATGCCCCCACCAAGAAGAATAATCTGGTCAAGTGATGCGATTTGTTTGAAGCTTTAGCTCAAAAAAGTCTCTTTATTGGATCAGTACTTTTTCTACCACCTGCCATTGCTCACTCTGCAATTGGAGGTAATATACCCCAGCACTTATTCCAGTTCCTAAGTCAAAGGTCAATGTTTGTTGGCCTTCTTGTAAGGATACATTTTCAAAACGCTGAACGCTGCGTCCGTTGATGTCTAAAAGCTGGGCATTAACCTTCTCTTGACTTTTTGGCAGCGTCAGGCTCACCTGAATCAACTCAGAGGCTGGTTGTGGAAAAATCTGTATGCCTGAATCCTGCGTATGATCCTTTATGGCATTGACTTCCAGACAAGATATATCCACTGGCCTCAAGTTGGCAATGGGGTCGCAGCCGTCGCTAGGCCCTTCAAAGACAAACAAGCCGCTTTGCATATCCGAAATCAGGATATTTCCGGAAGGTAAAAACGGGAATACTCCCCAAGCGCCTTTGTAGTTGGAACCATTCGCCGCTGAGTAGGTATCATAATATAGCGTCAGTTCCGGATTTACCGGATCGGAAATATCATACACCCGCAAACCATCATAATAATACGAAACGTACAAGTAATTGCAGGCTACCAATTGATTGTGGGGAATGCTGGTGACATTGGCTACCTCCGCATCAAAAGTGCCTACGACTTGTAATTCGCAGGGATCGCTCACATCCAGAATTTTCAGGTCATAGCCGTGGTTTTCATCTGCCATGTAGTAATACCGCGCATCATCCGACAGCCAACCGGAGTGATTATAACCCCGGAAAGGGTAGTCTGTGAGGGTGGCAATGGCTTCAGGCGTAGATGGGTCTGCAAAGTTCATAATGGCAAAACCGCTGCCTCCAGAATTCAAAAAAGCAATATCATCGCGCACATAACCATCGTGTACATGACCCACTTGTAGTCCGCCAAAATTGTTGAACTCTCCCCGATATACCAGATTTAAGGGATCGCTGATGTCATAAATGCGCATGGCCGAATAGCCTTGCGGACCGCCATCCATCGCAAATACATACAATTTTGCTGTGGCAGTATCAATGAAAATGTTGTGGGCCGTCTGTATCTTAGTGGCCGAGTCGTACACCACTTCTATTGCATCGGGTAAGCCTCTGAAGTCTATAATTTGTAAACTGCTAGCACCCTCGTCACAAACAGCATATAAGTAGCCATTGTAATCGTGGTAATCCCGATGCACCACTACGCCGCCTTGTTGGGCTCCCGCTACAAAATGCGCCTCAAAAGGCTGGGTCGGATCGGTCACATCAATGAAATGGGTACCCGCTGTAGAACCAATAATGGCATATTCGTGCCCATTGATGGCCAAGCCCCATATCTCATTATAGGTGTTGTCGTAGGCAAAAGAACCTTCCAGTTCAGGATCGTTCCAAGTGCCCAATAGGTTAGCTTCCTGCTGCCCGAATAGAAGGCCACATGCCAGCAAAAAAGGTAAAAATAACAGTTTCATGTTTCTGGTTTTTTACCCGGCTGATCCCGCGAAAAAAGCGAGAGAAGACGGGCTAGTTTCAGGCCTGCCTAACCGAATCCCGCTTTCACAGGGAGGCCGGGAAAGGCATCAAAAATTACAAGCCCAACGCCTTAGGATTCATGCCCATATTTGAAAAACCACCATCGTGGTATAAATTCTGCATAGTGACCATCCGGCTCAAATCCGAAAACATCATTACGCAGTAGTCTGCACAAGATTCTGCTGGAGCGTTCCCCAGAGGCGACATTTTGTCCGCATAATCAAAAAATTCGGTAAAGCCTTTCACACCGCTGCCCGCCGTCGTCATCGTAGGCGACTGGGAAATGGTATTTACCCGCACTTTATTCCTTTCCCCGAAATGAAAGCCAAAACTCCGAGCAAAAGACTCCAACAAGGCTTTCGACTCCGCCATCTCATTGTAATCGGGAAAAGTCCGTTGCGCAGCGATATACGTCAGCGCCAAAATAGAACCCCAATCGTTCATGGCCTCCATTTTCCAAAGCGTCTGCATCATTTTATGAAAAGAAATGGCAGAAATATCGAAAGTCTTCTGCATCCAATCGTAGTTGAGATCGGTGTAGTGCCTGTTTTTGCGCACGTTCAGCGACATGCCAATCGAGTGTAGTACAAAATCCAGCTTGCCACCCAGCGCTTCCATCGATTGGGTAAACAGCGTTTCCATGTCTTCCAGACTGGTCGCATCAGCCGGAATAATCGGGGCATTCAGTTTAGCACCCAAATCCTGGATGCCGCCAAAACGCAAGGCCACCGGTGCATTGGTTAAAGTAATATTCGCGCCTTCTTCCACGCAGCGTTCTGCCACTTTCCAGGCAATCGATTTTTCATCGAGGGCACCAAAAATGACCCCTCTTTTTCCTACAAGCAAATTGTTGCCCATGTTTTAAGTTGATTTTTTGCCGGAAAAGCAAGGGGTGTCTATTTCACACGTTTGCTCTTCCTGCCAGCTGTTTTATAGATTGTTATTATCCTTCAATGCGTTGAATGAAGCTTTCCACAGACTTGACCGCTATGGGACTCTGTGCCTTAGCCATCTCCAGGGTATTTTTAGCTACCTGAAGGGCTTCGTCTTGTTTGCCATTTTGTAGCAATACCTGGGCATAAGTCAAGTGGTGGACGTAATTTTTCGATTGATCCGCCGCATCCTTTGCCAATCCTTCGGCCACTTTCATGGCCTTGCTATCTTCTCCAAAGTTTTTCACGATCTCGGTCGTTAGGCGATACAACTCATCAGGGTTGTCAGCCGCTATTTTATCGGCGTACTTTTTGCAAGCGCTGCTGAATTCTTTGCCGTTTTTCATGGCCAGACAAAAGTCCATTTCCGTAGAAAGGGCAAACCATTCCGCTTTTTCCGGGTAATGGTCTTTCATTTTTTGCTGGGCTTCTTTCAGCAATTCGTTGGTTTTGAACTCAATTGATTTTTGAGCCGTGGACTGACAAGCCTCTAATATCCGCTGCTGAACGGCTGCTTTGCCCAATAGTGCTTCCTCCTGCTGGCGCTGCCCGATGTATAAATCAAAAATGCGGGAATCGCAAGCGGTGGTCGCTTCGTGTAAAAATCGGAGATTGAATTCTGAACTCAAATCGCGCTGAGCATTGAGGTATTCATTGGCTACCTTTAGGCTGGATTTGCCAGCACGGTTGAGCGATTTCATGTAGCTGAGTAGGAATTCCGGGTCGCGCTCGCCTTTCTCGTATCGAGCCTCGTATTCGGCGCTATTATCGGCCATGCCCAGCACTTTTTGCCCCAGTTGGAGAAACCCCTCGATGCTTTGGGCACCCCGCACGCTGTGTACCACTTCACCGGCGCCATTGATGAAAAACAAAGTAGGAAAAGCCGAAACCGGGTATTTTTTGCGAAACTCCAGCCCCTCGCCTTTCTCCATGTCCAACTTTAAGTTGACAAAGTATTTGTTGAAAAAAGTGCCTACCTTTTCGTCGGGAAACACAGAAGCTGCCATGCGCTTACAAGGGCCACACCACTCGGCGTAAGCATCTATAAATATCACTTTGTCTTCCTGTTTGGCTTTTTCCAGCGCTTCGCTCCAACTGCCGTGAAAAAAATCCATGCCCTGTGCAGTAGCACTTTGGTAAATACCGGAGGCAAGCACTAAAATGACGATTAATATTCTCATTGTCCTTGATTTTTTTGTTCAAATTCCCTAATCAATTCTTCTGGCGTTTTTCCGCTTTGCAATATTTCCATCAACATCTGGGCATCCCTTGCGAAGGCATGGTCGGGATATTTTTCTAAAAATGACTGATACAAAGGGATCGCTGCATCGGCATTTTTCAAGTCTTTATCATAGGTAAATGCCTGAAAAAATAGTGCCTCGGCAGCCCTTTTGCTTTCCGGGTATTGATGGTGTACCCTCGCCCAAATGTCCAATGCCTGGCTAATTTGGTTCAAGCCCCTGGATACGTCCGCTGCGCGAAATAAAAAGGCAGGTGTTAGTGTATCTTTCGGATATTTTTCCGCAAAAGCAAGGCTTTGATCCACCAGTTGTTGGGCAGTTTGCGCATTCATTTTAGTTGGATCCGTTTGTTGCGCCAATTTTTCGGCCAGATCATTGATGAGGGTCACCCATTCTGCTCTTGGCAATTTAGGTTGTTTCGCCCCATCGGGCGAACAAGCCAATGCCCCAACCAAGCCCGCAACAAACAATAGAACAAAATACTTCATAGCTTTTTGCCGCAAAGGTAAACAATTGTTTAGGTACTCCGAATGTCGGTCAACTTACTTTCCAGCCTTATTGCCCGTGCCGAATTGATGTAAGTAATCCAAAGCCAGATTGCACATGGATTTGACGCCCAACTTCATACCGCTTTCGTCGATGTAAAAATCGGGGGTATGATGCGGCGCGGCATCGTACTGGTTTTGACCCTTTGGCATGCCGCCCAAGCTGAAATAAAACCCAGGTACTTCTTGCGCAAAAAAGGAAAAGTCCTCAGAACCCGTACTAGCCGGGTAAAGGCGCACATTGTCTTCGCCAGCAGTGGCCATCAGCGTTGGGATCATAGTGCTGGTCAGTACAGGATCGTTATAAGTCACTGGATACCCGATAATGATTTCGACTTCGGCGGTAGCGCCTGTCGATTCCGCTATTTTGGTAGCCGTCAACCTGATTTTTTCGTGGATGATGCGCTGCATGGAGGTGTCCAGGGTGCGAATGGTGCCAATCATTTCTACTTCTTCGGGTATGATATTGTTGCGCACACCGCCCTGTATTTTTCCAACAGTTATTACGGCGGCCTCTTTGGTCAACTCCGTTTGGCGGGAAATAATGGTTTGCAGACCCTGAATGATTTGAGCTGCTGTAACAATGGGATCTACACCGCCCCAGGGCCGGGAGCCATGCGTTTGTTTGCCTTTTACCTTGATGATAAACTGGTCAGAAGCAGCCATAGTGCCGCCGGGTTTGTAGCGGATACTTCCGGCCTCTAAACCAGAGCTGATGTGCAAACCAAAAACTACATCAATACCATATTTATCGATGATGCCTTCTTTGACCATCAGCTTGGCGCCGCCTTCCTCTCCCAATGGTGCGCCTTCTTCGGCGGGTTGGAAGATAAAGACGATAGTGCCCGAAATTTCGTTTTTCATGGCGGTCAAAATCTTGGCTGCCCCCATTAGGATGGCCATATGGCTGTCGTGTCCGCAAGCATGCATCACACCTACTTCAGCACCCAGGTAAGTGGATTTCACTTTGGAGGCAAAGGGCAAATCCACCCGCTCTGTTACGGGTAGGGCATCCATATCGGCTCGCAGGCCAACTACCGGCCCAGGTTTGCCGCCCTTGAGCAATCCAATCACGCCAGTGTGGGCAACGCCCGTTTCCACCTCTAATCCTAAATCTTTCAAATATTTTTCGATGTGTTTCGCGGTTTCAAATTCGCGATTGGACAATTCCGGGTTTTGGTGGAAAGTTCTTCTCCAGTTGATGACTTCTTGCTCCACCGCGTCGGCTTGTTTGCTAACCGTGTCGTACCATTTGTTTTGAGCCGAAATGGCGATTACGGCCAAAAAAGAAAAGCAGATCGTTAAAATAATTTTCATACTAGGTTCCAAAGTTAGTGAATGAATGTCTTTCAGGAAATGGCGTAGTCGGTCAAGCGGCATTTTACTTTCAATACCTGCCTGACTTCTTCCAGGGCTATTTCGTAGGGTTTGTAAACGGCATCATTATCAGAAATTAAGCGGAGTTTGGTGATTTTGTTGCGCTTCCTGATTTGTTGGATTCTTTTGGCAACCACGCCATCTGTAACGATTACATATACATGGTTTTCGCGCAAAGGGGTATTGCTGTCTAATGGCTCGCAAATGACGATATCTCCATTGGTGATGGTTGGCAGCATGCTATCGCCGCTTATTTCAAATGCGATCAATTCTCCCTCCATATCTGGTATGGAAAAGCGCTGTAAACTTTCCAAAAAGGTTTTATCCTCATGTTCCAGGGCGTAGCCTGCTACTGCCTTTTGAGTAACCAGGGTGATATTCTGCCTGCCTACCGCTGTATGCCATTCCCGGGGTCGAGCTGGAATAGAGGCGGTAGGAGCCTGGGTCCCATCCAAAAAAAGCTCCTCGCTTATACCGAATAGATAGTTCGCATTAATATTGAAATTTTCAAACAATTTGTGCAGTTGCTCCAGGGTAATGTTGCGTTGCCCTTTTAAGATGCTGTTGATGATGTGGTTGTAAGTCCCCAATTTTTTGGCTATATCCGACTTTCCTTTGATTAATTCCCGTTGTTCTAGCTCGTCATATACCATTCTAAAGCGTTGGTTGACAATACTTTCTTCAAATGTCGCCATATTTTGATAAAAATTGTTTAAATAAATTTGCTTTAAAAAACTTTTTGTTTTAATTTTGCTGAGCAAGATTTCACAAACATACAACCAGATTGTTGGATGATGAAAACTCTAAAGATACAAAAGTTTTGAAGACTCCAAAAGGATACTTAAAAAGTACCTTTAAGAAATCACCCTTTTTTAAATTTTAAAATTCAAATGACATGAGATCTGAACAGACCCATCACTATTCCGCAACAGGCAGCTCCAATCAGCAGCCCCGATCTTTTCAAAATGGCAGAAAACAGGTTCAAAAAGAAACTTTTTCGCCGGATTATCAGCCCATTACTTTGGGTGAGTTGTATGATCGCCTCAGAGCGGGTTTTACCAAAATATTGGTGGCCATCAAGTTTCATTTTTATCGCTTGCCCATACCGGGTTTGAGCCGTTACCGGGTTTCGTGGTTCAAATTGGGGCTATTGGGCATCCTCATTTTTATTTTGACAAAAAAAGACATCCAGTTTTCGGTGAATATGAAGGCGCCTTTTGGCAACAGCAGTGTAGCTGAAGTTCCGCGCTCCAATTCTGATGCAGAGCAAATGAGCCTGGCGCAATCTGTTAGTTTGAAAAAAGGAAAGCAAAACAAGCGCGTTGTACGAACAACCGACCTGGATGAAGCCCAGGTGAAAACTTATATCGAGCGCTTTAAAAAACTGGCTACCATAGAGATGGACAAGTACGGCATTCCAGCCAGTATCAAGCTGGGGCAGGCTATTCTGGAAAGCCAGGCCGGCCAGCTACCGGAAGCCATCCAGAACAACAACCATTTTGGCACCCCGTTTAAAAATGAAGTTTTCGGGAATGCCTGGGAAAGCTGGCGCGCCCACAGCGAATTGCTGTTTGAACAATATAGAAGTTTGTTCGAAAATGGCTACGATTACCGCGAATGGGCCAAAGCATTGCAACGCTCTGAGTACACTACGGATGGAGATTATGCAGAAAAATTGATCCACATCATCGAAAATTACCAATTGTATCAGTTGGACGAATTCTGATAGACTCCTTCTGGCGTCTGTCGTCTTCTGTCTATCAAAAATCCATAAGTGGTTTTCTCATGATTCTAAGTGACCACCCGGAAAGGGTGGTCATTGTTTTTTCTCAATCAATTCATCAAGCGCTTTGAGCAACCAAGCTCCCATGTTTATACCTCGAAAAGCAAAAGAAGCCCAGCGCACAGAACAGCAGAGCAAGAAATAAAGAAACCTTTACACCCATTGGGTTATCGGCACTTTTGCCCATGAGCAATAAGGAGGGGAAAATAAAATTGGCTACCGAAATACCCGCCTTCATCATGAAATTGCGGATGGCATAAAACATCCCGGCTTGTTGCTGTCCGGTGAGTTGTTCTTGTTCATAAACAATATCGGCAATGATTGCTGTTGGCATGACGCCAAACGCAGCCAAAGGAAAGCCGGAGGAAATGGCTAGTCCGTAAAACAACGCATTTTTGCTAATCGGCAAATACGGCATAAATACAGTGACTGCAAAAATCAAACTAAAAGTCAAAAATGCGGCCATCACTACCTTCTTTTTGCCCGTTCGGGCAACGACAATATTGATGGGCCAATAAAATAAAAAGCTGCATAGAAATCCCAGGGCTAAAAACAAAGAAGCCATGGCTTTATCAAAACCAAAGAGTAGGATCACGTAATAGCTAATACCCATTTGAATAAAAGTCAAGGCCAGCCAGTACATGAGGTCGGCTACCAGGAAAAAATTGAAATTCCGGTTGGAAAAAATGAGTCGCGCCGATTTGAATGCCGAAATATCTGTGGTGGACTGGTAACAGTACTTGTTTTCTTGTAAAAAAACGAGCGGAATGACCATTAAGACAAAAGAAACCAATGCAAAAATGCCGACCACCCACTGAAAGGCCACTTCGGGCGAATAATAGTAATAGTTTTCCAGCCAAGACTGTATGGCATAAGCGCTGCTTCCTATCAAAAAACCTATTGACCACGCTATAGAAATAACCGTGCTGATGCGCATTCTATCGGGCGGATGGTGGCCCAATTCGCTCACCAGTGCTAAAAAAGGGATGGCATAAATGGTGAAGGCGAGATAAAAGAGCAAAATACACCCAACCAGCCAAGCCGCATTCGTGCTGCTTTCTGATTGGGTCAAAGGCCAAAACATTAAAAAAGAAAACAGCGCCAAGGGTAAGGCTGCAATGGCCATCAGTTTTTTGCGTTTTCCAAACTTCGATTCTACCCGATCTGACCAGGCTGCTATGAGTGGATCAGTGATCATATCAAAAATGCGTCCGCCGAAATTGATGAGACCAACTAGGGTTGCAAAGCCTAAAATAGCGCCTTGATAAATATAGCTGGGAAAGTTGTTGCTACCCGCTTCCGCCTCTGGCGGCATGTAATAATACACCAAAAGATTTGCTGCTCCAAAACTGACTAGGGACCAGCCGAGTTGGCCTAGCCCAAATACCAGGATTTGGGAAAAAGGCGGACGGGGCTTCTGCATAGGGTGAAGGTTCTGTTTATTCGGGTTGGAAGGTACAAACAAGAAATCAGGTAGCCAAAAAAAAACGAGGAGCTTTGCCGATCTCCAGCAAAAAGCTCCCCGTTGGTGGATTTAAAATCCGTACTGAGGTTTAGTATTTTTTTTATCCTTCGAAAACTTGGGGCTTCCCAGGGCGAGTGGAAAACGCCTCTTCGTAAACACGCATCTTGTCGATAGGTGAATAGGAAGGATAATTCTTTGTTTCGAACAGATGCCTTTGTCTGCTCCTTAAATGGTCTTAAAAAAATATTACTGGGGTCTAGCAAACAGTGCTTACTAACTCAAACCGATGCAAAGGTAGGGGGGATTTTTTTAGTGGGAAACCCCATGAATATGGGGTAGTTGGGTGAGGGTGTGGGTGAGGGTGAGGGTGAGGGTGTGTTGCAACACTGAGAACACTGAGGGAGTAAGGTAATAAGAAGAAATTGGGTGAGGGTGAGGGTGAGGGTGTGGGTGTGGGTGTGTTGCAACACTGAGAACACTGAGGGAGTAAGGTAATAAGAAGAA
>CALMIR010000209.1 GCA_937864265.1 uncultured Saprospirales bacterium
AAAAACCAGGCAACGACTACGACAAGATATTCAAAGAAAACCTGGAGCCGCTCATCTTGCCACTTATCCGGCGGCGTTATGGCTTGGATATCAAAGACAAACGGCGGCTACCCGATAAAATCCAGACCACCACCGAACGAGAAACGGACTTCCTCCCATCACAATAGCAGCAAGCATGCCCATCACAATTGATATCGAAAAAGATTATTTATACCGGATCGGATTGGATCGGGGTATTGAGCTGGAACGGCAAAAGGCGGAAGCGGAACTGGAATTAGAACGCAAAAAGGCAGAAGCGGACCATCGCAGACTATAGGAAGCAGAAGCGGAAAAATTAGACGCCATCATTGCGCTATACCATGCAGGTCTGCCCATTAGCACGATCAGTCAGGCATTTCGGACAACAGAAGAAGATATACATGACATTATCTCCGCTAACCTTGAATAGAAAATAGCGTAACGTGTTTTTTTATAACTGAGGTTTGCCAAGTGGCGTAAGAGTTCTACCCCAAACAGTGATTGGCGGGACTTAATCCTTATCAAACACCTCATCCACAGGTTCCCACAATTCAATTTTATTGCCTTCTGGGTCGAGGATGTGAACAAATTTGCCGTAGTCGTAGGTTTCAATGTCATCCAGAATAGTAACACCGCTTTCCTTCAGTTCAGCAAGTAACCCTTCCAGATTTTGCACCCGATAGTTGATCATAAAATCTTTGGTGGAGGGTGCCATGTAGGTGGAGTCTTCGGAAAAAGTACTCCATTGCAAGTAGCCTTTCTTGTCGGGGTTATCCGCCAGCCTGAACTCAAATAAAGCACCATACTGATCGGTTTCAAACCCTAGGTGTTGGCCATACCACTCACGCAAGCCTTTAGGGTCTTTGCATTTGAAGAAGATACCGCCAATGCCGGTGACTTTTTTGCCTTCTTTTTTCATTGGGTGATGGTTTGTATGGATGAATCATTTAGCATTTCCAAATAGGTTTCCGGTTCTGGCCGGATGCGGTAGTTATCGGTTTCATGCAGAAAACGGACGATGCCTCCCTGATCGGTGACGATCACCGTAGGCAACACGTTATCGGTCGTATAGCCCAGTACTTCCAGCCCTGTAGGAGTGCCATTCTGATGTAAGATACCCAAGGTTTTTGCGGCAGCCAAATTTTTATCCACCAAAAATACCGCCGGAATTTTCAGGGAAGTTGCCAATCGCGTGGTATGTACTTCGTTCTGGGGACTAATAAAAACCAAATGAGCACCTTTTTCGCGGATTAATTGATAGGATCTGGCCAGTTCTTTGACTTGCGCTACACAAAATGGGCACCAATTGCCCCGGTAAAATACAAAGACGGCCGGGGCATTAAAAAAATCAGATAAGGCTCGCGACCGCCCCGTATGATCCTTTAGATGCTGGTCGGGCATTTTTTGCCCCACTTGTACCTTTGCAGGTTTGCGATCGGATAAATTGGTCCCCCAATACACATATACCAGCCATCCCAGAGCGGCCACAACGACCCAAACGTAAACTAAAACCGGGAATTCGGAAGTATCTAGTGATACCAAGGCAAATAAACTAGCGAACAGGGTGAACCGAGTACCTGTTTCCATATGAATTCCGGTACGCGCAATATTTTTGAACAAGTAAAGCACCGAAAAGTACAGCACTCCAGGTAAAATGCTCAGCAATAAGCCCAACCATGCCAAAACGGGTACACCCATCGCCCATTGATAGAGTATGAACAGTAAGGTGATGGACAGAAAACCCACATAAGCAGAAACAAATAAAGCTTTAGAATGGCCAGGTGTCATTTGCAGGGAATTTACTTGGGAAAAATGGCAGCGTCCAAACCGGGAATAACCCGCAGCGCATTTTTATAGTAGATTTTTTTCAGCACCTCATCGTTCAAATCCATACCATACATGCGCCAGAACGCATGATAGCGCTTGTAGTAAGGAAAGTATTCATCGTCAGTTTCCAGCACCCTAAAATAGGTAGGGTACTCCGAGGGCACATAGGAATCCTTTCCAAATAGGATGCGATCCTGGTATTTTTCAAAAAAAGCTTTGGCATGTCGGGGTTGGCGACCCAATTCGGCGATAACAGCACCAAACTCCACATACATATTGGGCATGGCATCCAACAGATCGCCCAAATGATCCAGGTTGTTGGGATACCAACCAAAATGGGCATTGATGAATGTGGTATTTGGATGCTTTTTGAACATATCGTGTTGTTCGGCAATGATGGTTTCCCAGGGCGCGGGGTCATCGGCCTCGCGTTTGCGGCCCGGGCGTACTTTCAGCTCCAGCCAACGCTCGTTGTTTTCATCGTGCGGCTCCCAGAACGACTTAGGGTCGGCAGCGTGGATGAGTACAGGGATGCCCAATTCGCCGCACTTCGCCCACACGGGATCCAATCGCGGATCGTTGATAGCAATCCGATTGCCCAGAGAATCTTGATGAAACATGCCCTGGCTTTTGTATATTTTCAAGCCTTTGGCGCCGATACTGACATCGTATTCCAGTTGCTTGAGGGTATTTTCCAGCCAGTCTGGCGCAGCGATACCCCGAATTTCGATATTGGTAAATAGGACGATTCGCTTGGCATGGTCGTATTTTTCAATATTATCCACCATTGCTTTGAGTGCTGGCCCGCCGCGACCGCTCAAGTTCACGATGATGCCCATATTTAAGGAATCCATTTGTCGAATCAACAGGTCCAAATCTTGTTCAGCCATGCGCCAATGGTGGCTGTGTACGTCAATGAAGGGAAATTTGGCGCTGTTCATCGGGTGTTCCGGCACGACCAATGTTGAAGGCGGATCGTATAATTCAAAGTCCATGTGCAGGCTGGTATCCACCTCCACTTGTGCGTTAAGGAAGGGAGAAAAAAATAGGGTGAGCAAAAGTGCAAGTGAGTATGGTTTCATCATATCGGTGTTTAATCCTTTTCAAAAATAACACCCTTTTCCGGTTGACAAAAAGGTATGCGCCCTTTTTTGAGTTTGGCCGACAAAGACCTTAACTTTGCGCCCTCAATTTGCAGCATGAATCCGACACAGCGAGCTTATTTAGAATTGCACATTGCTGTTTTTTTATTTGGCTTTACGGCCATTTTGGGCGACCTGATTCAGCTACCAGCCATTGTACTGGTTTGGTGGCGGGTATTGATAACCAGCATTAGCCTTTTGTTTTTAATCAAAATGGGCAGGCGTTTGCGGGCAATAGGCCGAAAGCGAATATTGCAGTACATGGGTATTGGCGTTTTTGTAGCCATACACTGGATTTGCTTTTACGGCGCGATCAAACTGGCCAATGCCTCCATAGCGCTTATTTGCATGGCAACCACCTCCTTTTTCACCTCTCTGATGGAGCCTTTTATTATGAAACAGCGCCTGCGCTGGTACGAATTGCTTATTGGGCTGCTTATCATTCCCGGCATTGCACTAATTGCCAATACGACGCAGGTGGCGATGCTCGATGGCCTGATTGTAGGGCTTTTGTCGGCGCTGATGGCGGCTCTTTTTGCTACTTTGAATAAAAACATGATCAGCCATGCCGATGCTATGAGCATTACTTTTCTGGAATTGAGCAGTTCCTTGTTGGTACTGAGTCTGATACTGCCTTTTTTCATTTATTTTAGTGTTGATCCGGTCCGATTTCTACCTTCTTTATCCGACTGGGGCTATTTGATGGTATTGGCCTTGTTGTGCACGACCTTGGCGTATGTGCTGTCTTTGAGATCGCTTCAATATTTGTCGGCCTTTGCGGCCAATCTGACGGTAAATTTGGAACCTATTTACGGCATAGCGCTGGCTGGGGTGCTACTGGACGATCATCAAGAGTTGACAACTGGTTTTTATATGGGTTGTTTAATGATTCTGGCGGCAGTATTTAGCTATCCGTTTTTGCGGAAGCGGTTTGAAGGGGGATTGGTGGGCAGTAGCTAGTAGTTTGAGTGAGGGTGGGATAAATAAAAAAAGAGCATAATGACACATTTGCAAGTAGGCGATCAAGCACCGGGGTTTGAAGCGAAGAATCAATTGGGGGAAGTGGTGCGTCTTTCAGACTACCGGGGGAAGCGACTTATCCTGTTTTTTTACCCGCAGGACAATAGTCCGAGTTGCAACAACGAGGTCTGCAATTTGCGGGATAATTACCAATTATTCCAAAAGCAGGGGTATGAATTGCTGGGTGTTAGTCCGGATACCGAAAAGAGGCATCAAAATTTTATTAAAAAATTTGACTTGCCTTTTCCTTTGCTGGCAGATACCGACCGGGCTATTATTCGAGCCTACGGCTTATGGGGTGAGAAAAAATTCATGGGCCGCACCTTTGATGGTGTGCATCGGACGACCTTCATCATCAATAAAAAAGGGGTCATTGAGCAGGTTTTCACCAAAGTGGTGACTAAGAACCATGCGGCACAGATTTTAGAAGAAGTTTAATACAACATAAAAATGATCACGGAAAAAAACATTGAAGCTGCAGCTGATAAATTCGATCGCTCTGAAAAAGCATTTGAGCAAGCAGCCCTGAGTTTTGAACAAAAACAGCCTGTTCTGCATGCCTATCTTTTGTCAGAACATTTTGATTTGTTCACTGAAGAGGAAAAAGACTACGCCCATTACCTGTTGATGGTAGCCTGGCAGGCGATATTGGATGCTGGTCTGCAGGCGGCTCAGGTTGATGAAGGTCGGCTGGCCAATGCGGAGGAGCACAACTGGGCGCTTTTTCAGCAAGGTCCGGATGCCCCTTTTCGCCGAAAGCTGGATATCTTTTATGAAAAAACCAAAGAAGAAGACCTATTGGCCTTTTTGGAAGATGCCTTTACAGAAGAAGTAGAGGACGATGATGAATTGCCCTTTACCCGCGAAGGTCGGGACGCGCTATTTATTACGGTCAAATCGATGGTGGATAGCTTGTTGGAAGGAATGTAAATAAGGGCTTATCTTTCAGGTTCATCGGTATGTTGTAAGATGAAGTTTATGAGGCCTTAGCCTTAAAGTATCGCATGAAATGACTACATTTGCGCAAAAAATAAATGCGACCTTTGATCCTCATTTTGTGCTTGATTTCTTTTTGGGCATGCAACAACAGCGGCAATGCCAATGGTATAATAGATGCTTCTCGGCCACAAATACCTGCTGAAGCGCCTGACTTCAGTATTCAAATAGAAGGTATTGGTTCTGGTCAAGCTGCGATGGTAGGCACCTATGGCGAGCGTCAGTTCAAAGTGGATTCTACCACCATTGATGCGACTGGCTACATGCATTTCAAAAGGGACGAACCCTATCCTTCCGGGCTGTATTACTTCGTTTTGCCAGATAAAACAGTGCTTCAATTTTTGATTGATGTGGATCAAACCTTCACGATGAAAACCCGAGCTGGCGATGTCATCAACAGCATGCAAGTAGAGGGTAGCAAAGACAACGAATTGTTGTATGCCAACTTGAAATTTGAAGCCGAAAACCAGCCCTTCATCCAGCAACTTTCTCAACAACTCAATAGTACGCCCAGCAACGATCCGCGATATCAGCAGTTGAAAAAACAGCAAGACGATTTTATCAAAAAACGTCAAACGCACTTACAAGATTTGTACAAACAAGCCCCCAATAGCTTTTTTGTCAAATACAAACAAGCTGGTCAAAACCCGGAGCTCAGAGACATCCGGCTCTCTGATGGCAGCATCAACAATGCGGCTCAGGTTTATCACTATCGGATGGATTTTTGGAATAATGTCGATTTTAGCCATGAAGGCTTAATTGGGACTCCTGTCATTTTCAATAAGCTCAAGCGCTATATCAATGAGCTAACAGCACAACACCCGGATTCCATTTGTCAGTCGGCGGCATTTCTAATGGATAAAGTAGAGAAATACCCCAAATACGCCGAGTTCTTTGCCAACTGGATTGTGTTGAACTACGATCCGGCCAAGACCTCGCTGATGGATTCCGACGCCGTGTTTGTATTTATGATCCAAAATTATTTCACCTACGAAAAAGCCCATTGGGCCGACTCTGCCGAAATTTACAGCATCCAATTGCGCGCCCACGAAATGGCCAGTAGCCTCATAGGCAAAAAGGGGCCGGATGTGCAGGCCAAAGACCCGAATGGAAAGCTGCAATCTATTTATGCCATTCAATCGCCATACATCATCGTTTACATGTACAATCCGACCTGCGAGCATTGCATGGAGCAAACGCCCAAGCTGGTCAATTTTTACCGCCAATGGAAAAGCAAAGGCGTGGAAGTATTCGGTATCGCACTAGACACCGACCAAGATGAATGGAAAGCTTATATCGCCAAAAATGGCATGGACTGGATCAACGTGTTTGACCCAAGCAACAAATCCATTTATGCCAAATATTTTGTGGATCATACCCCCGAGCTTTATGTGCTCAACCCGGAACGCATCATCATTGGCAAAAACTTAAAGGTTAATCAGGTGGAGGAAATCATTCGGCGAGATCAGGAGAAACGGTAATAAATGGTGTGCAAAAAATTACTTCTCCTAAAAAATGCCTTCCACAGCCTGCCATTCCCGTACTGATGCTTCTGTGCGCAATTGATTTTCTTGGCCGGCATAGATCAGGTAAGCATCTATGTCGAATGTTGGTTCAGCATATTTGCGAAAGGCTTGGAGATTATCGAAAAAGGAACGGTTGATGGTCTTGGCTGATTTTATTTCGGCTACGATCAGCTTATTGGCTCGTTCGGCCAGCACATCTACTTCGCGGCGGTTGCTATCTTGCCAGAAATATAGGTTGGAGTTCCAGCCCTTTTCGTATTGCTGCTTGCTGAATTCTGCCACGATCATATTTTCAAAGAGCACTCCGCGTGCAAAGTGTACCGTCAAATCAATAGGAGCCTTGATGCCGAGTAGATGAGCCGCCAACCCGGAATCGTAGAAATACAGCTTGGGTGATTTCGTGATTCGCTTAGCAAAATTCCTGTAGTAGGGCGGCAATAAAAAAACGATATGGCTGGTTTCTAAAATACCCATCCAGGCTTTGGCAGTGACCGGCGACACCCCCACGTCGGCGGCCAACGCTGCATAGTTGACGGGCTGTCCAATGCGCCCTGCACAAAGGCGCACGAAGTTGTGAAACAGCATTAAGTCCTGAACCACCGTCAGTTGGCGCACATCTCGTTCAATATATGTTTGCAGGTAATTGGGGTAGAAATCGGTAGGCAGGATATCCCGGTCATATACTGGTGGGTAAAAACCTTTACAAATTGCTTCTTCCGCCTGTTGTGGTAGATACCCGACAGCTTTCAGTTCAGCAAAGGTAAAAGGAAAAAGCTTGAACAAGGCAACCCTGCCTGCTAAGCTTTGGGTGATGCCTTCCATCAGCAAATAGTTCTGAGAACCAGAAAGTATATACTGCCCGAGTAAACGGTCTTCGTCCACCTTGCCTTGCAAGTAATTGAATAATTCTGGCACGCGTTGCACTTCGTCAAAAATGACATAGCGGTCGTAGGTAGCTAAAAAACGGCGTGGGTCTTCCTTTGCAAATGCTTGATAGTCTGCATTTTCCAGCGACACATAGCGATAGTTGGGCAACAGATGGCGCAACAGCGTTGTTTTTCCGGACTGGCGTGGCCCTGTCAAGGATATGATCGGATACTTTAGGCACATCGCCTGAATGCGTTCTGCTATCGAACGTGCTATAAACATGGCATTTTTATGCAAATATAAAATTCTATTTTTAATTTACATGAAATTCGCCTAACTTGGTATTTTTGATGCGTGTGATGACGCTATGTCCGCCTCCTCACAAGTGTGTTGTCAGAATCGGAAAATATTTTTCGAAATGGTAAAACATTTTAACGAAATTTGCCATCCATTGAGCAATAGTACTTTACTACAAGTCCGTTTGCCGCTGATCATAAGCAAGAGTAGAACATCAAAATAATCGGTATGATACCTGAAATAAGAGCGCATTTCAATCAAGCCTTTACAGCGCAAGCTTACCAGAACTTACTAGACAGCATTAGTGAAGAATGCCACATGAAACCCTTGTTTCGCGTAGCGGAAACCCCCGTATTCATTGACAAGGAGATGAAGCAAAAGCTGGAGCAGGCTTGTGACGATGTCGTAAGTGCCATTTTGCGCCCCGACTTCAAGGAGTTGTCCCAATCGGCGCTGCTACCCGGGCAAATTGTGCCCAATGAAACAGCGCACACCACTTTTCTGGTGGTTGATTTTGGTATATGCTTGGAAAAAGACGGTAGCCTGTCGCCTAAGTTGATCGAAGTGCAAGGATTTCCATCTTTGTATTTTTTTCAAGACATGGTAGCAGGCCATTATCGGCAGCACTTTCCGGTACCCGATCATTTTACCCACCTGTTTGGCGGACGCACTTCTGAGGAATACCTGGAATTGATGCGACAAGTCATTGTAGGAGACAGCCATCCGGAAAACGTTATCCTGTTGGAAATAGAACCTGAAAAACAGGTCACAGGTATTGATTTTTATGTTGCCCAACAGAAAATCGGCATAGCGCCGGTATGCATCAGCAAAGTCAGCGTAGAGGGTCGAAACCTGTTTTATGAAAAAGAAGGTCGCAAAATCCAAATTGAGAAGATATACAACCGCGTCATCTTTGATGAACTGCACAAACGGGATGACCTGAAAAGAGATTTCGACTTTGCTCAGGAATACAACGTCCAGTACATCGGCCACCCCAATTGGTTTTTCCGCATCAGCAAACATACCCTGCCCCTGATCGACAGCCCCTATGCCCCAAAGGCTTACTTCCTCAAGGATTTGGCGCAGTTGCCCGACGACTTGGAGAACTACGTATTAAAACCGCTCTTTTCCTTTGCTGGCATGGGCGTTATCATAGATGTTACCAGGGAAATCATTGAAGACATAGCCGATAAAGACAACTATATCCTGCAAGAAAAAGTGACCTACGCCGAGGTCATTCCCACCCCCAATGTACCCGCCAAGTGTGAAATCCGCATGCTGATGGTGTGGCCGGATGGCGCAGAAAAGCCCATCTTGGTCAACAACCTCGCCCGCCTGAGCAAGGGCATCATGATTGGCGTTCGATACAACAAAGACAAAGACTGGGTGGGCGGCAGCGTTTGTTATTTTGAGGAATAAGGGACATTAGAAGACAAGCAATGGAATATCCAAATGAAAAGCCAGGTGTCGGGACAGTTTTCCGTGCAAAAGCTGATCGATAAAAGCGCGCCTGGGCAGGTGTAGCGCCAGGATTTCGCAAGGATGTTTTTCCAAAAAATAATGAATGCCTGTTGCCACGGTGCTATCTCTGACAATGGTTACCTGATGGCCGGAAACTTGCTGCTGCTCCTCTTTAAACAAGTCTTGCTCTTCCGGTCGAGTATTGACAAAGAAAGGAAGTACGGTCAAAGGCCATTCCGCCAGCAGGGCATTGGCCATCAGCATAACCCGGGCTATATCCAATTCTGGGTCTAGTGCCAGAGCGGCTCGGTGGATGCTTTTATAGGAGACCGACTCTGGAATAAGCAACAGGGGTATCTCGCTCTTTTTTAGCAGCAGCGTACTCGTACTGCCCAGCATTTGCTCCCAGATGTTGTGTTTTTTTCTCACGCCAATCACCAAAAGAGAAGCCTGAACTTCCTGGGCTTTAGCCAGTATAGAGCCAGTGATATCTCCTGTGCCGACATGGTATTCGATCACCAATGGTTTTACAGGCTCCTCGGTCTTGTTGGGATAAGGGGTGGCCATCCTCAACAACTTGTCCTTCAACATTTCTTCATTGACTTTCAATACTTGTTCCCGCATGGTTTCGCTTAAGATCATGGGCGATTCTACTGTATGGCTGACATGCAGTACATGAAGCGCTGCCTGCATTTGAGCAGCCAAGTAGCGGGAATAAGTCAGCGCATTTTTGGAGGCTTCTGTAAAATCCAAAGCCAGTAATATTCGTTTCATACCTTGCAATTCAAGTGAATGGACAGCTTTCGCGAAAATAAATCATTCATACCAAAACTTTCATAGTAATTGCAGAAATTAGTGCGCTATAAAATGCACATTTGCTAAACTATCCACACATGCATCCAACAGAACAATACCAAAAAATCATTGATTATTTAGAAAATAACAAACCAGCGGAAGGGATAGAAGCCCTACAATCATTTGCTGCACAATACCACAGTGAAGTGGCCAATGCCCTGCGCATGCGCAAAGCCGAGTACAAGGAATTGGAGCAGGAAAGCCTTTTATTAGGCTATACTTCGTCCATTCGAGAGCGCAAATCGGCCTTGAAATTACAGCTTTTCAAACTGGCCGATTTGATATTGGCTCAGGCCAGCGAAAAAAAAACCACTTCTTCATCAGCACCCGAAGCATCTACGAACCCTGAATCGCAAAAGCCCATTTACGATACCCCAAAAGGCGAAGGCCCGGTCAAGGTCTTTTTGGCTTACGCAAAAGGGGATGAAAACGCGGCTGAAGCATTGAGAAAAAGTTTTTCCTTGTTGCAGCATACCCGCAAAATCAGCCTTTTCGATGGCCATCAGCACATTATTGGCGATCGCTGGCAGGCCATCAACCGAGCATTGGCAGAATCGGAGATTGTGCTGCTGGTGTTGAGCAATAATTTTATTGCGGATGCCGAATGCCTGAACTTGCAAGAAACAGCTTTTCAATGGCATCAACAAAAGCGGCTGGTGCTCATACCGGTACAATACAGCCCTTGCGAATGGAAAGAGCTAGACATTGGCCGATTGCAGGCATTGCCCAGAAATGATCGTTTCATCAGCACCTGGCCCAATCGCGATGAAGCCCATACGCTGGTCAGTCGCGAATTGGGGCAATTGATTAAAACCGTCAGAACTCAACTCGAATATACGCCGTTTGCCCAGGAGCCTGCTATGGCTATGCAGCCAAATGTCGATATCGAAGCGCTTTTGAGCCTGTTTCGCCAGGGAAAAACACCAGAGTTGGTCTCTGGATTGGTCGAACAAACCGGTCATAACACCGAACTCCAGGATCGAGCTTTACTCCTGGAACAACAGTGGACAGCCTGGAACTTCGATTCTAAGCAGAATCTGGACACCCCTGGCAATTTGTATATACGGAAAAATCAACTGGAAAATGGATTGTTGAAGCTCATCCGGGATTTATCTGCTTGAAGGAATCCCCACGCTCGTTTGTGACGGACGTACCCAGCTAAAAATCGATCCGTCTGAACCAATCCGAATCCAGTATCCAACATCAAACATCACCAAAATATGGCTTCCAAAATTCTGGCAATCCCTTTTGTTTTAGCAGCGCTGGTTTTCCTCTACCTCACTTGGGAAGTAGATAGCCGCTACAGTTGGTACATCGTGCCATTTGTGGTAGCTTTAGCATTGGTGTTTGTACTAAGCCCGCAAATCGACTGGTGGTGGCACAAAAAGTGCCCGCCCCGCCTGCGCCCAAAAATTCAGGGCTTGCTGGAGCGTTTTTTGCCTTATTACCAAAAACTATCGGAATCGGAAAAGCAACGCTTTCGCGATCGGGTTGCTTTGTACATGATGGCCAACGATTTTCAAGCCAAAGGCATGGATGATCCTCCGGCAGACCTAAAAGCCGTGGTGGCAGCTTGTGCCGTTCAGTTGTCATTCGGGTATCCCGATTTTTTGCTCAGCCCATTCGAGTATATCATTTTTTATCCGCAACCTTTTCCCTCGCCCCAATACCCGGAGCATTTTCACGCTTCTGAAATTTACGAGGAAGATGGGGTGATGATCTTTTCGGCAGAACAATTGATGAAAGGCTTTTTACAGCCCGCCCAATTTTACAATATTGGTTTGCACGAATGTGCCAAAGCCTGGGAACGAATTCATCATCAGCAGGATTGGCCTGAATTGGGCGCAGAAATTTGGGATAGCTTACAAGCCATCAGCGGTTTTAGTCAGGAGGCTATCCAACGCTGGATCAACCTGGAGCCAATACCCGCTCGCCCGGTAAGTATCGTATTGTTTTTTACTTTTCCAGAGCGTTTTCAGCAAGTTTTGCCCGAACTGTACCAGCGTTATAGCGTTATTTTTAACCAGGATACTATAAATGGCAAACATCCAGTACTAAAAGAAATAGCCGTTAATTGACAGACAGTGCGTAATTTTGCGGCAGCAACCAATCCTCATACCGACATGCGTCCCATATTAGAAACAGAACAAAAGGCATTGGAAATCAACCTGGACGAATCCATTTACGGCACTTTTGCCGAAATAGGCGCCGGACAGGAAGTAGCGCGCCATTTTTTTCAGGCCGGTGCAGCAGCAGGCACCATTGCCAAAACCATGTCGGCCTACGATAAAACCTATTCCGATAAAATATACGGCCCGGAAGCCAGTGGGCGCTACGTTTGTGAAAACCGCTTGTACAAAATGCTGGACCACGAGTACCAATTGATGGAAGCTCGCTTGGCCAATGAACGCCCCAATACCAATTTTTTTGTTTTTGCCGATACCGTGGCCGCCGTCAATTACCAACGCACCATCAAAGGAAATGGCTGGCTGGGTATCCGCTTTCAACTCCAACAGAATGCCTTGCCCAACGACTTGGTGCTCCATGTGCGCATGCTCGATAACGACAACCACCTGCAACAGCAGGCCATTGGGATATTGGGAGTTAACCTCATCTACGCCTGCTACCGCTACCACGATCAACCGGAGGTATTGTTACAATCGCTGATGGACAGTTTGCGGGGCAGGGTGAAAATTGACATGGTGCGGCTGACCGGCCCTCATTTTGCCCACTTGGACAACCGCCTGCTGAGCCTTTGGATGGTAAAAAATGGCTTGAGCGATGTGGCGATGTTCGATGCAGAAGGCCAAAGTGTGCACGCCTCCGAATTTTTATACCGCAAAAACGTAATGATTGTCCGAGGAAGCTTTCGGCCAATTACCCTGGTCAATCAGGACATGCTAAAAACAGGCCTTCAGGCCTTTTGCCAAAGCCCGGGAGTAGATCCGAAAAATGCGGCTTTGCTTACAGAAATCACAACAGACAACCTGCGCCACCAGGGAGAAATTGACGAAAAAGACTTCTTAGACCGAGCTATTTTACTGAATACACTGGGGCAAACGGTGGTTGTTTCCAATTGTACCGAGCACCAAAAATTAGCAGAGTACCTTCAGGATTACCGGGTACCTTTGTTGGGCATTATGCTGGGGGTAAGGGAACTACTGGAATTAGTGGACAAAAAGTACCATCAGAACATGGATGGCCAATTGCTGGCCGCGTTTGGGGAACTGTTTACCCACAAAATACGCTTTTTTATCTACCCAGCGCTCCAGGAAGGCAGCGGCGAGCTGATGACGGCTGGTAATATGCCCGTACCGGAAGGGGTGAAGTTTCTGTATCGCCACCTGTTGGACAATGGCCAAATCGTAGATGTGGCGGGCTTCGATGCGGAGGTATTGCATATTTTCTCGAAGGAAGTATTGTATATGCTTCAAAACGGGGAGGAAGGCTGGGAGGCTTTAATACCACCAAAGGTGGCCGAATTGATTAAGGGACAATACCTGTTTGGCTACCCCGCCGAGCAACTGGAATTTGAATATTAATACTAGTAAAAACAGCGACGTGCAAATTATACCTTTTTTACTCAGCCTATCAATTTGTTTGTGGTCGTGCCAGCAGGCAGGGCAAAAAACGCCAGCGGAGACCCTTGCTGTAGCGACTTCTCAGGGAAATCAAGTAACGTTGGATAGCATTTTAGCACCAAAAACCAGCTTCTCCGCCGATTCTTTCGACCTGAGTTATGTGATGGGGCAATTCGATCCGGCCCAGCATCCCGACTTTACCCTTGTAGATCGGAAATATGCCGACCGAGAAGGGCTGTACTTGCGCAAGGACACTTATGTGGCTTTTTTGCGCATGCAGGAAGCGGCGCAAAAAGATGGCGTCCAACTCCAAATACGCTCGGCTACCCGCAATTTTGATTACCAAAAAAGCATCTGGGAGGGCAAGTGGACCGGCAACCGCACGATTGAAAGTGGTCAAAACGCCGCCAAAGCTTATCCCAATGCCAAAGATCGCGCCCTGAAAATACTGGAATACAGCTCTATGCCCGGTTCGTCCCGCCACCATTGGGGAACCGATATGGATTTGAACGCTTTTACCAACGAGTACTTCGAATCGGGGCAAGGTCTGAAAATTTACAATTGGCTGGTGGACAACGCGCCTGCTTATGGCTTTTGTCAACCCTACAGTCAGAAAGGAGAAGCCCGCCCTAACGGTTACAACGAAGAAAAATGGCATTGGTCCTACCTTCCCATTGCCCGCCAACTGACTGAACTAGCCCGTCGGCAACTACAAGATGAGATGATACAGGGATTCAAAGGAGCTGAAACGGCCGTGGAAATCGGGATCGTGGAGAAATATGTGCTGGGGATAAGTGGGGCTTGTGAGTGAGGGAGGCAGTAAAAAAGGACTCTAGGCAACCAAAATCTCCCTTAAATAGTTCTATTTGTAGTAGCGATCAAAAAATTAATCAAATATGATTATCGCCAATCCCATCTACGATGTCGTATTCAAATACCTGCTGGAAGATTTGGAGATTGCCAGAGGGTTATTGTCAACCATCCTGGGAGATGAGATACTGAGTCTTGAGATGAAACCACAGGAAACCTCTACTGAAAAGGCAGGAGGAGGAATTAGTATTTTACGCTTTGATTTCAAAGCCATCATTAAGAATAAAAGCGGCGAACAATATAAAGTACTCATTGAGTTACAAAAGGCTAAGAAAGCATTCGATGTCATGCGCTTTCGAAAATACCTGGGCGAAAATTACCGCAAGGAAGACGATGTGATCAACGATAAGGGCGAACCTGACAAGCGCCCATTACCTATCATTTCGATTTATTTTCTGGGATTTCCTTTAGAGAATATACATTCAGGTGTTGTAAAAATCAATCGGGAGTATAAGGACGTTGTTACACAGGAAATTCTGAACATCAAGGAGGATTTCGTCGAGCTATTGACACACGATTCTTACCTGATTCAGGCAAAGAAATTGCCACCCAAAGCTCGCACAAAGTTGGAGCGCATCCTACAGGTATTCAGCCCCATCTATCAAACTACAAATGACCAACACCAATTGGATTTTCAGGGCAATACCGATGATCCTTTGATCAAAAAAATGCTTGATCGCTTAGGCAGAGCCATTGCCGATGAAGAAATTCGGGAGAATATGGATATTGAGGATGAATTGGATCGGGTTTTTGATCGGGAAATGAAAAAATTGGCTGCTGAAAAAGATGAGATTATTGCTGAAAAAGATGAGGTCATTGCTGAAAAAGATGAGGTCATTGCTGAAAAAGATGGAATTATCATCGAGAAAGATCAATTGTTAATGGAAGAAAAGAAACGAGCAGAAGAAGAAATTAAAAAGAACCTTGAATTACAAAAGCAAATAGAGGAACTAAAAAAGCATCTCAAACGGCCCTAAAAAATCGGGCAGGCTCATTACCCAGATTTGTTTATTGAGCTTTCGCCAAAGTGGTTTTGCCTGCCTGCCTAGAGCCAATCAAGCCTACAGCAGGATTAAAAAATCTAGTGCCTCTAGGATCGAAGAAACAAGGTATCGTGCGATCATTTTTCCGGAAATCCGAGACAATAGTTCAAATTTATGGAGTTTTGTCAGTCTCTTGCCCATTGCCAAGCATATAAAAAAAGGAATAGTTGTGAACCTATTCCTTTTTTTTTGTCAGATACCTTAAAGACTGCCGGAGCTATTTTTTCAGAAAACTTCTGACGGCATCGTTCGCCTCCGCTACTCTGTCGTAATTGACGCTGTAATGGATGTATTTCCCGTCCCGCTCTGTGTTCACCAAGTCGGCGGCTCTTAAAATACGCAGGTGTTGGGAAGTGATGGATTGCTCCAGGTTCAGCGTATTGTAAATTTTATTGACGTTGATGCTCTGATTTTGGTCAATAAACTCCAAAATTTTCATTCGGAGGGGGTGCGCAATCGCTCTCAACAATTCTGAAGACTTATGAAGGCGGCTTTGATTAATGCTTACACTCGTTTTTCTCATAGAAGTCTGTTTTTGTGTTTTCCTTTACGGTTTTTTTTATATATGCAAATATCTAATTTTTATTTATGATTTCCAAAACAATAGGTTCACTTTTGTGCAAAAAAAAGCGGTAAAAGGTATTTTTTTTAAAAGATACGGTAATCAAAGCCAGAAAACGGTAGCTTTTCATGGGTAAACGGTCAATCGAATGGGAAAAGGGTGCTAAGAATGGCTATTGGATACAATCCGATAAACACCCAAAAATGCCTTAACTGTATAAAAAACAGTGGTTCTCTGACAATCCGTTACTTCAAAAATTGTCAGAGAACGAAAATAGTGGCTACAAGGAAAGTGAAGGAACTCCTAAAGAGCTTAAATGGTCAAATCATCCACTAAACGGGAAATTTGTTCCAAACGATCCTTATTGAGGGAATAATGAATGTATTTGCCGTTGCGGCTGGTTTCTACGACTCCGGCACGGCGCAGGATAGCCAAGTGCTGAGATGCAACCGACTGTTCCAGACGAAGCTTGATGTAAATGTCTGTTACGGTAAGATCATCGCTTTCATCTAGTAGGTCAATGATTCTTTGGCGGAGTTTGTGGTTGATTGCACGCAAGACCAATACCGCCTTTCTCAGCTCTGAGTAGTCCAATTTGACTTCTTCCTGACCCTTCTTCAGGATGATTAATTCGTTTTTTTGCTTTCTCATATTTTCATTTTTTACATATTTAGCAAATCTGTAATAACTTAATCAAATTCCGTGCCAGTTTTCGGATTAAGAGATTTACTAAGATGTAAGCCATTAATTGTAAGCAAAAATATAAAAATTATTTGTGAGTATAAAAAAAAACGTTCTCCAACAATTTTTGTGGGAACGGGTTTATAGATAAGTCATACAGCTATTAGAACCTGGGCTTAGGGACGCAAAAAATGTAACAAAACCGCCAAATGAGCTAAAGCAATTTTTTGGACTTAGTGATATTGGGCGGCTTCAGGTAAAATGGATTGAAATAAGCCACATCTTCAAAAGCCTGCTCTTCCCAAGCTTTCTCTGCCCAGGATATAAGGTGGAGCGCCGAGCAAACTAGCGGTGAAAAGGTAAAGCAATCGCTGTTCAACGCCATTTTGCACTTGGCGGCACCATTGCCGGATAGTACGATGTGGTGGCCCGCTTGAGTCCATGCCGAAAAACTTTCTGGTGTAATGACCATGGCTTCGGGGTTGGAAAGACGTTCCTGTCCATTGAGGAATCCGGCTGTATAGACCTCCATTCTTCGGGCATCAATCATCGGGAAGTAGAGGGCCTCTCTGTTGAGCTGTTTCCAGGTTGCCGAAGCCAAGGCGGCTAAGGTATCGACTGCAATCAGGGGTTTATCCAAAGCATAGCAAATGCCTTTAGCTGTGGCCGCGCCTACCCGAAGCGCGGTGTAAGACCCCGGCCCTGCACTCAGGGCTATTGCAGCAATATCCGATAGTTTTATAGCGGCAGTAGCAGCGGCTTTTTCAATCAGCAAAGTGATTTGGGTGCTGTGTTGGTTAGGTTCTTTGCTTTCCTCCAACGCCAATACCTGCCCATTGCGGGCGATACCAATAGAACAAACCTCTGTTGTCGTTTCGAGGAGTAAAAGAGCTGCCATTTATTCTTGCTTGACCTCTTGTTCACCGCACAGTCTTTGCCGATCCGGTGTTTGCTGGTGAGCAAAGGTAGCAACTTATTCTATTCCCACCATTTTTGCAATCGGAAATGAATTTTTTGCCCATTGCTTTTAAACGCTACGGACACTTCAGAAAAATTGGGTAGCCGCCACTTGGAGCGCAGGTCTCCTGAAAAGGCGTAGGGCTCGGTGGGAACGCCGATGCGGTTGCGATCCAACTCGTTATTGCCATTCAAGTCATGGAACATCGCAATGGCATATGTACCATAGGGCAGTGAAGGGAATTTGATTTGTACAGACCCCGTGCGGGTTACTTCAATGCCTTCCACAATGGCTTTTTCTTTAACCAAAAAGTTATCCTCTGAATCGTAAATACCAATCCAAAGCTGCCCTTCGGCTTTCTTGATGTTATCCACTTGTATAATCAAACTCCCACCTGCGTGCAACTGCATGGGCTGCGGCGGTGGCTGCAAAAAACTGGCTAACGCCAAAATCATCAAGCATGTGCTCATGGGGTTGCTAATTTAATCGGTTATTAATTGGTTACTATTATGGGTTTTAGGTTTTTTACCCGACTGAAAGGCGGGTGGTTTTTCCGCCCGTCTGCGGCCAAGGACATAAAATAATGTACGCCTTATTTTCTAAAACGTTGCATTATCTGCGGAATGACTTAGCAATTTGTTACTATTTCAGGCATAAATGCAAATTTTTATTGTCCGAATTCGGACAAGTCAATTTTTTTTTTCACTCAGGAAGCGAAAACAGCTTTAGGCGGGTCATTAAAAAAGAAGGGGTATTTTTTCTATATGAAAAAAAATAACTTTCGACATCGCTATCATCTTTTCAAATAAGCACACTTCAGAACAACCGGATGATCTAATGTAGGTGAAAAGTTGTTAAACTGTTCCTAACTTGCTGAACTTAGGCAAAAATTCTGCCCATTTTCTCGCAATAACAAATCATAATTCCTTCCTACTTCCAGACAAATTCCAAAAACACAGAAACGACCGATCGTAAGCCCGGCGCTTATTGGCGCTGTTTTTCCAGATTATGAACAAACATTCAAAAGACGGTTTTTGGTGAACAATTCACCTTCGCCGGGTGGACAACAAGTTGGTTCACCCGGCTTTTTTGTAGGTACCTTCCAAAACAAACAGACCTGTTGGCACAGGATTGCACCAACAGGTCTGAAAATCATTTTTCTTTTACCCAAAGGGGCGTCAATTAGGAATTCGTGAACAACTCTCGGAGTTTCTCTGGTCTTCCGCTGAGATCGCCCAAGTTATTGGTACGGAAAGCAACTGTTTTCTTGTTTTTTAAATCCAAAGCTTGAATATCAGCAGGCCTCAAATAGTAAACGCTACCATTCCTGGCAAACACCACAATCGTATTGGGCGCTTCCAAATCCAGGATAATTTCTGAGCTTTTGAATTCCAATAAACCATTCAAGCGGTGATTGATGATTTCCACTCGCTGAAAATCAATATCCTTACCATTTTCGTCTAAAAACTTCGCAATGAGCCGTTGCTCTTCTTCAAAATTCTTGAGTACATCGAGGTTGAAAACTCCCATGCCTTTGATCCGCAACTTGGGAATAGGCTGTTCAAAAGCGCGATAAACATCCTCATAAATAGGAACTTCCCCAATAATAGTCAGGCCAAATTTTTCCAGCTTTCGACCATTATAAATCGGGGGAAATTGGTGAATCCGTTCCCGCCATTGGTCAGCAGCGAGCATTTCTCCCGTCAGTTCTTGCTTAAACAAGTGGGCAGAAGAGGCCAAAAACTCAAACCCCGGCAAGGTGTTCAAACTCAAGCCTTGGCCCGAATTCAAGGGTTGAACGGGCCAATTGATATCTCTATTGCTATTAACGTAAGAGCGAATCGCCGTACGCATGCCCTTTAGCCTGGCTTCATCAGGGTTGAGTTCCTGGGGGAGTAATAATTGGGTACAAGGCCACAATAGCAAGGCTTTTTCCAAGTTCAAATGGAGGGCTTCATCAAAGCTCTTTTCGCGCAATTTGAGTGCTTTCCTGTATTCCGCCATGGCCTCAGATAGGGATGTACGCGTACTCTGGTCGGGTGCAATCGGTTTTACAGGTACTATTTTGATATGGTTCTGGTATTTGAGCCATAAAGTGTATTTGTTTTTATCTGTTTTCAGGATACGGATATCGCAATATTTCTGCGTAAGCGTTTCTTGACCAAACGCCTTTTTAAGGTCTTTTTCTCTAATTCGCCATTGCCAGGACTCAACGGCAGCTAATTCCGGGTTTTGCCCGCTAACATCAATGATACTCACAGTAAAAGGATCGGCACTGCTTGATTGTAGTTGAATGTTGTAGTATTCCGGGTTTTCATAGACGAGGTTAAAGGGCAGATGCCCGATGTATTGTGTACCGGCATAGTTTTTAGCGACATTATTGCCCCCCGATCTGGTTCGAAAGGTATTCATATCCAACTGAGGAATGTATTCAAAATCGTAAGCCTTGGACGATTGAACTACTTCCCTTAATAAACCATGGGCTTCCTGTAGTCGGCGTATGGTATCCATATCGCCGTTCCAAAGCCATTTTTCCGGCCATAACAGGCTTAATTGCCCCATAACTTCGCTTCTATATCCTATGGCGACACGGATCATTTCTCCATCTTCATAAGTGATGTAATTGTCCCCGCTTTCCCAATTGCTATCGGTTTCATCATAGCGCCAGAATTGCGTGCCTTCAAGCGTCTGTGTTTGTACAAAATCCAATTCAACTTCTTTGCCAGCCACCAACTCCAAGGCTTTTCCAGCCATATCGTAGCCTCTGATCTCAAACATTCCGGTAGAGTTGAAATAAGCTGCCTGTCCCTCCCAGTTGAAATTCATAGGAAGAGTAGAAGCCATGAAATCCGCAAAGTCGCGGAACTCCCGATACATCAGCACCACGTCTCCTTCAACCGGACTGCCATCCTTATGTTGAAAAGCGTTGAGAGGCACATTGATTTGAGTTCCAGATCGCTCATAAGTGAAGTTGCCACCTTGCTCAGGATTAAAAATGAAAAAATCACTGCTCACATTCCAATCCAGGGCTTCCACAATCACATCGACACGCCGATTGCGGGCACGTGCCAGTTCCGTATCCGCCTGATCAGTTGGATCTAAAAAAGCGCGGGCATCGGATTGGATATTTTCTTCCAGAAAACCCATCGCTATCAATCGAGATTTTACGCTGTTGGCTCGCCTTTCTGATAAGGCTTGGTTGTATTCCAGGCTTCCAACGATGTCGGTATGACCAACCAACTGCACCCGATGGGTAGTTGGATTGACGTTTATCAATTGCCTTACCATAATTTGTTCGGCGACTTCATCTAACTCGTGTACGTCTGTCCCAAAATTGACGGTAAAAATTGCTTGGGGCTGCGCAGCGATCGTCATGCAAAACGACATGGTAACGAATAGCGCATAGAAAAGGGAGGAAATGCTTTTTTTCATACTTTGGGTTTTTAAGGTATTTGAAAAAGTACAATGAAATAAAATACATTGATATTATATTAAACGGGAACTTTTTAACATTAATTTTGTAAAAATGAATCAAAAAACAGCCATGATCGAAAATAAACAACTCCTCCTGAGAAAAAGACCCATTGGCCTCCCTGATGCGGATACCTGGGAATTGGTGCATACCGCCATCCCTGCGCTGCAAGACGGCGAAATGCTCATCAAAGTACACTATATATCCTTGGATCCAGCCATGCGTGGCTGGCTGAACGAGGTCAAGTCCTATTTGCCACCGGTGGGTCTAGGTGAAGTGATGCGCGCCGGTGGCGTTGGAGAGGTGTTGGAGTCCAAAAACGACCTTTTTCAGGCAGGCGACTTTGTACAAGGCTCAACGGGCGTGCAAACCCATTTGGTGAGCGCCCCAAATGGTTGGTATAAAATAGACCCCCGACTGGCACCTTTGCCTTTGTACCTAAGCGCATTGGGCATGACGGGCATGACCGCCTATTTTGGTCTGCTGGATATTGGGCAGCCCAAAGCCGGAGAAACGGTGGTCGTATCAGCTGCCGCCGGTGCGGTAGGTAGTATCGTTGGACAAATCGCCAAAATAAAGGGCTGCCGGGTAATAGGCATTGCCGGGGGAGCAGAAAAATGCCAGCAATTAGTGGACAAATGGGGTTTTGATGGTGCCATCGATTACAAAAACGAGGAAGTCAAAACCCGCCTCAAAGCGCTCTGCCCGGATGGGATAGATGTCTATTTCGATAATGTAGGCGGCGACATCCTCGATATGGTGCTCACCAGGATTCGACGAAATGCCCGGATTGTCATATGCGGTGCTATTTCGCAATACAATAATACCAGCGCTGCCAAAGGCCCATCGAATTATCTGTCTTTGCTGGTCAATCGCGCTCGCATGGAAGGCTTTGTTGTTTTTGATTACGCCGCCCGCTATCGGGAAGCTGCGCTGGAAATGGGGCAATGGATACTTGAAGGGAAGCTCCAATCCACCGAACACATCGAAGCAGGTATCGAACAATTTTACCCGGCTTTTCTCAAGTTGTTTAAAGGAGAAAATCGGGGCAAGTTGATGCTGAAGGTTTGATAATGAGTACCACAAAACTCCTTGCAAAATGAGGTTTCAATCGCTTGAGGTACTGGATAAGATGCGGCAACTGTACCAACTGCCAAGAACGAGGGAACGTTTCGATAAATACCTTTATATGTTGCAGGGAGATGTAAAAAAGGATATCATTTTACCTATTGCGGCATTCAATCCAATGGGAAAAGAACTCGCTTTACAGCAATTAGAGCAATTGATCGCCTGCGATGCCGAAGGCAAAGTACAGCATATTGTTGCTCAAATTAACCCCAAAATACCGTACCTGGAAAATCGAACCATTCAGGTTGCGATCAATTTAGTGGATGATGTGGAAGGCGCCTGGTCAAATTTTTATGATACAGATTATAAAAGTAAATTTGAAATAGATGCATTGCTGAAGCGCAATTTTTGCACGCCCCTGTTCTGGACAAGCGAGCCCATCAGCGAAGCAATGGTTGCTCAAAGGATACAGGAATACATTTATCGGACAATTTTCTGGGTAGAAAACGGCAAACCTCAAACATTGCAAGAATTATTTAAACAAGAGGTATATGTCAAAACAAATGGCAGCAATGAGAGGACGGCTTTGAATGATGAAGCAATCTGTTTGATGAAATCCTATTATGAAAAAAATCTTGAATCGATGGACTACCTCTTCAACCTGAATTACTTTTATGGAGATGAAGGCTCTAAAGACTTGAATTACAAGGCATACGGTATGATAAAAAACGGCGGTTTTGAATACGCCAAATATATTGCCAATACCAGGAGGGAAGCTTATAACACGCAATTTTAATGATTATTAGTCCAGACACCCCGTTCTAATCCACACTTCCTCAGCCCCGCATGGATACCCTATGCGGAACACGCCCTGCCTCCTACCAGCATCGCAGTGCAAAGACAGAGGCTGGGATAAACACCCTAGCGAGCTCCTTGTTGTCCGTTTTTGCACACCCCATCTGTCCGAAAATGAACAAAACACCAGGCATAAAAAACAATAACACTCTGTCAATCAATATTTTAAAAAAATGGCATAGCAATTGGCGTTATTTTAATTATTTGTCCCATTGCCACAATATCATTTGCCATGATTCGACAATTCATCAAGCTCACCTTTCGCAGCCTTTGGCGTAACAAAGGCTTCAGTTTCCTCAACATCGCCGGGTTAAGCGCGGGCATGACCGTTACCCTGCTCATCGCCCTTTGGGTACAAGATGAGTTGAGTTTTGACCAGTTTCATGAGCAATACGAGCAACTGTATCAAGTAAAAATGACGGATAATGTGGAAGGCGAGTTGCTAACCTGGAATTCTGTTCCACTCGCCATGGCGGACGAATTGCGCAATTCTTTCCCTGAAGTAAAACACGTGGCAGAGGCCGACTGGGGCTGGGAACACGGCCTGAAATACGGCGACAAACTTTTTTTTCAAAATGGCTTTCAAGTACATCCCGACTTTTTGAAGATGTTCAGCTTTCCCCTACTGGTTGGCAATACGGAAACTGCACTCAAAGATCCCCACACCATTGTACTGACTGAAAAAATGGCGCAATCCATATTTGGGCATACAAACTATACCGATATGTTGGGACAGGTCGTCCGCCTGGATAATTACCTAGATTTACAGGTAAGTGGCATTTTGAAAGATATCCCCGCTAATTCTTCCCTCACTTTTGATTTTTTACTCCCTTTTGCTATCTGGGAAGACAGCGATTGGGTCAAGGAGTCGCGTAATTCCTGGAGCAACAATTCATTTCAAATGTACCTGGAACTGCAACCCGGCACTGATGCAGCAGCCTTCGCCCAAAAAATTGAAAAACTGATTCAAACACACAATCAGGAGACTAAGGCCCTCGTCACCTTGCATGCCCTACCCGACTGGCACCTGCGTTCTAAGTTTGAAAACGGCAAAGTAGTTGGTGGATATATAGAGTACGTACGCCTTTTTGGGATTATCGGCTTCTTTGTACTGCTGATTGCTTGTGTCAATTTTATGAATCTGTCCACAGCTCGCTCAGAACGGCGCTCCAAAGAAGTGGGCGTCAGAAAAACCCTGGGCTCTTTACGGGGTCAATTGGTCAGTCAGTTTCTCGGCGAGGCCATGATCATGACCTTGTTGGCTTTCGCGCTTTCTATGCTGACGCTAGAGCTTGTGATGCCAGGCTTCAATACCATTACCCAGAAGGAGCTTTCAACGCCCTGGCTCAATCCTGTTTTTTGGGCGGCAGCGCTGGGCTTCACCCTATTTGCTGGCGTATTAGCGGGCAGTTACCCGGCATTTTTTCTCTCTTCCTTTAACCCCTTAAAAGTATTGAAAGGTACCGCTACAGGAATAGGGAAAGGCGCTTTTTTGCCGCGTAAAATACTAGTAGTCGCTCAATTTTCCATTTCTACTGCGCTCATTATCAGCACCCTGGTTGTTTACCAGCAGGTACAGCACGCCAAAAACCGACCAATAGGTTATGATCCCAACCGGGTGGTGATGATGGTAATGACAGAAGACCTCCACAAAAATTACACCCCTTTGAAAAACGAATTACTCGAATCGGGACTAGTCACCCACGTTACCATTGCCGGTAGCCCGATTACCAATATCTATTCCCGCAACAAAGGCATTGATTGGCAGGGTAAAAATCCAGCTGATGAAATCATGTTTGCCACTGTCCCCACCTCAGAGGACTACTTTAGCACTCTAGGCATCCAACTCAAAGCGGGTCGATTTTTTTCCAAAGAATTTGCATCGGATTCTACTGCCATTATCTTGAATGAAAGCGCTGTTCAACGCATGGGACTGGAAAACCCTCTGAGCGAATCCGTTACTTGGCAGGGCAATTCCTATCACATCATTGGTGTTGCTCAGGATGTATTGATGGAAAACCCCTATGCTAAAATTGAGCCAACCATTTTCGCCTATGATATCAGTTGGGCAAATGACATGATGTTCCGCCTCGCGCCGGAGGTGGATACCCGTGCTGCACTGGCACAAATTGAAACCATTTTCAAAAAACACAATCCTGCCTATCCTTTTGATTATCAGTTTGTAGATGAATACCACCAGCGAAAATTCGCATCCGAAGAACTCGTCGGTAAATTGGCCGGTTGGTTTGCAGGATTGGCCATTTTCATCTCCTGTTTGGGCTTATTTGGATTATCAGCCTACGCCGCAGAGCGCCGCACCAAAGAAATCGGTATCCGTAAAGTTTTAGGCGCTTCTGTCAGCCATTTGTGGGCGATGTTATCCAGAGAGTTCATCACGCTCGTCCTCATTTCTTGCTTGTTGGCTTCACCTTTAGCGGCTTATTTTCTGAATAATTGGCTCCACAAATTTGAATACCGCATCGAACTCAACTGGTGGGCATTTGCACTTGCCGGGCTGGCAGCATTGGCTATTGCCGGGCTAACCGTGAGCTTCCAAAGTATTCGGGCAGCGCTGGCGAATCCGGTGGAAAGCTTGAGGGGGGAGTGAGCAGGAAATGTTTCGCTGGGCGGATATTTTTTCTGATCCATTCATAAGCCCATTTTTAAGTACGAGCTATCGCAAAGGGGCTGATCAATCGGAAGTCATTTTTTGCATATGATTAATGTGGAAAACTTTCTCTTTCAATACCTATATCTCCCCTAAAAAAGTCCTATCTTAGCATCTGAATCGGAAGCTTCCTTCAATACCATAAACACCACTTTACTTTAACTATTAACAAATATCTAAACCGTTCTGCTACTATGGCATGCGGAAGCCGTGTAATTTAATCCCCAAAAATTAGCCCAATAATCAGTCATTCAACTTCCAAGTTCGTGCCGTGATAGGCATTGATCAATCATCCAAAATTCAATCAAATGCCCGAGTTCGTACACCTACACTGCCACACCCAATTCTCCCTACTTGATGGCGCCACCGACATCAGCGCCATGATGGATAAGGCCGCCCAAGACGGGCAAAAAGGGGTAGCCTTAACGGATCACGGCAATATGTTTGGTGCTTTCAAATTTGTAGCAGAAGCAGAAAAAAGACAGCTCAAGCCCATCATTGGCTGTGAGTTTTACCTGGTGGAAGATCGGCACAAAAAATCCTTTTCCCGCGCCAAAGGCGAAGAAGACGTGCGCCACCACCAGCTTTTGCTGGCCAAAAACCAGAAGGGTTACGAAAACCTCTCCAAGCTCTGTTCCCTGGGATTCATAGAAGGTTTATACAGCAAATTTCCTCGCATCGACAAGGAATTGTTGTTGAAACACCACGAAGGACTGATCGCAACCAGTTGCTGCATCGGGGCGGAAATCCCCCAAACAATTATGAAAGGCAAGCTGGAAGAAGCAGAGCAAAAACTGCGCTGGTGGTTGGACATCTTTGGGGACGACTACTACATCGAATTGCAGCGCCACAAGGGTTTGGAAAACATAGACAAGCTCGGCATTAGTCAGGAGGACATCAACCAGGAACTACTCAAACTGGCCCGCAAATACAACTTGAAAGTCATTTGTACCAACGATTCGCACTACCTGAATGAGGACGACTATTTTGCCCACGACATCCTGCTCTGTGTCAATACCAACAGCCTGCTGGAGGAAAAAGAACGCTTTCGCTTTCCCAGTTCCGATTTTTATTTCAAAACACAGGCAGAAATGGAGCGCCTGTTCCACGATGTACCCGAATCGCTGGACAATACCCTCGATATTTATGACAAAATAGAAAAGCTCAGCCTGACCCGCGATATTTTGTTGCCCGCCTTCCCTTTGCCTCAGGGCTTTGCTAGCCAGGATGATTACTTGCGCCACCTCACCTACGAAGGGGCCAAGCGCCGTTACGGCACCATTACGCCGGAAATCAAAGAGCGCCTAGATTTTGAACTAAAAGTCGTCGCCAATTCCGGCTATCCCGGTTACTTCCTAATTGTGCAGGATTTCACCAATACCGCCCGGCAAATGGGCGTATCCGTTGGCCCCGGTCGCGGTTCGGCAGCAGGCTCAGCTGTCGCCTATTGCATCGGAATCACCAATGTAGATCCGATCAAATACGACCTGCTGTTTGAGCGTTTCCTCAACCCGGAGCGGGTATCCATGCCCGATATTGACATCGACTTCGACGATGTAGGGCGCCAAAAAGTAATTGACTATGTGATTGATAAATACGGTCGCAACCAAGTGGCCCAAATCGTCACTTACGGCACTATGGCCGCCAAACTATCCCTGCGCGATGTGGGCCGGGTACTCAATGTGCCACTGCCCGAAGTGGATCGGGTATCCAAAACCTTCCCGACCCACCTCAAAGCCAACCTCAAAGCAGTACTCGCCGATGGCGATATCAACCCCAAGCTCAAAGAGGCACTCAACTCCGAAGACATCGAAAAAGCCTACAAGTTCCGCGAACTGGCAGCTGGGCAGGATCAGATCGGGGAGATGATCCGCACCGCCCAAAAATTGGAAGGCTCTGTGCGCAATACCGGCATCCACGCCTGTGGGGTGGTCATCACGCCCGATGAAATCACCAAATACGTACCGGTTAAAGTGGACAAAGAGTCGGATATGCTGGTCACCCAATTTGACAACAGCGTGGCGGAGGCCGCCGGCTTGCTCAAAATGGACTTCCTCGGCCTAAAAACCCTGACCATCATCAAAGACGCAGTGGCCATGATCGAGGAAAATCACGGCATCAAACTCGATATGGACACCATCCCACTGGAGGACACCAAAACATACGAGTTGTTCCAACGCGGCGAAACGGTTGGCATTTTCCAGTACGAATCGCCCGGCATGCAAAAGTACATGAAGGAACTGGTGCCCACCACCTTTGAAGACCTCATTGCCATGAACGCCCTTTACCGCCCCGGGCCACTGGAATATATACCCGACTTTATTGATCGCAAACATGGGCGTAAACCCGTGACTTACGATCTGGATGCGATGGAAGAATACTTGCACGAAACTTATGGTGTTTGCCTGAGCGGGGATACCCTGGTGTTCAATGCCCAAACAGGCCAATCGGTTAGAATAGATCAATTGAAGGGGCAGGAAGGCACGTTTTGGGTGCAAGGTGTTGATGAACACTACCAGAATCGGCCATCCAGAATGACCCACTGGGTTTGCAATGGCAAAAGGAAAGTGCTTCAAGTCAAACTGCGCAATGGGCTTACTATCAAACTCACCCAGGATCACCAAGTATTGACTGAAAAAGGCTGGCAGCCTATAAGTGAATTAGAAACAGGAGACTACATCGCCACCCCAAGAAGCCTAGATGTCGAGCAAGCAACCAGCTTTTGTCGCGATAAACTTAGGATTATCGCTTATTTACTCGCTGATGGATCTCTTTCTGCCCATGCAGCAACAGCCGATTTTATTTCCAAAAATCCAGCACTGATAGCCGCGTATGTTAAAAGTCTGGAGGCACTGGAAAACCTTGAGGTACGAACCCTGCAGCAGGTGCGTGAGGTAACCCGAGTAATGGTAGCCGGTACAAACAAAACGCACTATCATCAAACCAATTCGCTGGTGAACTTACTCCGGGAACTAGGCCTTAAAACAGCAAAAGGCGGCTGTCGCTCGGACGAAAAGTTTATTCCTTCCTTTATTTTTGGCTTGACTCAAGAAGACATAGCCTTCTTCCTGGCTTCGTTATGGGATTGTGATGGCTATATCGGCTCGCGCATGGCCCATTTTAAAACCATTTCAAAGCATTTGGCATCAGGGGTACAAACTTTATTACTCCGCTTGGGTATCCAGGCTACCATATACGAATCGACTTATCACAACAATCGAAGGAATCAACAAATGACCGCCTATCAGGTGAGTGTTTACGATATTCAAAAACTGGACAGCTTTATAAGTCCTCATTTAATCAGCAAACACTTTCCAGAAAGCAAAAAAGAGGTCAGCCTGTTGAATAAAGATTCCATAAACCGGAAAGCATTCCTGGAAGAGTTGAACACCGTATGGGACGGCTCTGCTAGAAACCTGGAAGCCGTGCATGGGTTTTCGCGGCAGCACTTTATAACTCCGACTAAGCAAAGAGAAAGAATTGCCACCCATGCTGTTGAACCCTTGCTGGATAAATTGACCTTGCCGGAAACAGCCAAAAAGTTGAAGGTACGATGGGAGGAAATCGTTGAAATTAGCCCAGCGGGTGAAGAACTCGTCTATGATATTACGGTTGAGGGCATACACAACTTTGTCGCCAACAACATGATTGTGCACAACTGCGTCTATCAGGAACAAGTGATGCTCCTGTCCCAAAAATTGGCTGGCTTTACAAAAGGCCAGGCCGATATGTTGCGCAAAGCGATGGGAAAAAAGCAAAAAGCAGTACTAGATGCATTATTCCCTAAGTTCATCGAAGGCGGTACTTCCAACCAACACCCACAGTCTGTTCTGGAAAAAGTATGGAAAGACTGGGAAGCCTTCGCCTCCTATGCCTTCAACAAATCGCACTCCACCTGCTATGCCTTTGTCGCCTTTCAAACAGCCTACCTGAAAGCGCATTATCCGGCAGAATTCATGGCCAGCGTGCTGACGCACAACAAGAACGACATTTCCAAAATCACCTTCTTCCTACAGGAATGCAAGCGCATGGGCTTGAAAGTGCTGGGTCCCAGCGTTAACGAATCGGCCTCCGATTTTTCTGTGAACAAAACGGGGGCCATCCGCTTTGGCTTATCGGCTTTGAAAGGGGTTGGAGAAGGGCCGGTAGAGGAAATCCTGGAAGAACGCCGTCAACAGGGCAACTTCGTCAGTCTATTCGATTTGGTGCGCCGGATGAGCCTGCGCTCCCTCAATAAAAAAGTGTTGGAAAGCCTCGCATTGGGCGGCGCCTTTGATTGCTTCGAATCGGTGCACCGCGCCCAATATTTTGCCCCCTCCGACAAGTACGATTCCTTATTGGAGCACGCCTTGAAATACGGCAACGCCTATCAGGGTATGAAAGCGCAAGCCGCTGTTTCGCTTTTTGGGGAAACCCAAGAAGTGATGATTCCAGAACCGCCCATGCCAGAATGCCGCCCCTGGCCTTTGATCGAAAAACTGAACAACGAAAAATTGGTCACCGGCATTTTTGTAAGCGGCCATCCCCTGGACGATTACCAGTTGGAGATGGAAAACTTCATCACCTGTACCCTCGACGAAGTAGAACAGCACCAAAGCAAACCGCAATTGCAACTGGCTGGAATGCTCACAACAGCCCGCCACATGGTTTCTAAAAATGGCAATGGTTGGGGTATTTTTGAAATGAGCGACTACAAAGGCAGCTACGAGTTTAAGCTCTTTGGCGAAGATTATCAGAAATTCAAGCACTTATTTGAAGACGGGAAAGCTCTTTTTATCAAGGCTGGCTGGCAAAAAAGCTGGCGCGATGAAAGTATGGAACTGAAAATCAAAGAAGTGAGCCTCTTGGAAGGGGTGGCCGAAAAAATGACCGACAGCATCACGCTGAAGCTGCCGCTCGAAACCATCACGCCTGAACTGGTGCAAGGCTTGACTTCCATTTGCGAAAAGCACAAGGGGCAGCATCGCCTGAAAATGGTGGTGCTGGATCGCAGCAATCAACTGCGACTGAAAATGGCGGCCAAAGAGCAGCGCGTCAATGCCACCAACGGGTTTATTTTGGAATTGGAACAATTGGGGGTCGAATATGAACTGAATTAAAAAGTAAAAAATTGATTGCTGAGTTTTACACCCCTGATTTTCCCCTGTGCCAGTTCATTGAACATTTCTTCTATTACCGCGATTATAGCCCGCTGCATGATATCGACCGCTTGCTGCCGGAAGGCGATGTACAGCTGATCTTTGACCTCACAGATCGCCCCAAGCCCATTTTCGACAACCATTCCCTGAAAGAAATCCAGTCCTGTCGCAAGGCTTGGTTTTCAGGCTTCAGAACCATCCCCATTACCATTCCATCTGGAAAAGAAGATGAAATGTTGATCGTACAATTTCGAAAGGGAAAGGCTCATGCTTTTCTAAAAACACCGATGCACGCCTTGCTCAATAGTGTGGTGGATGCCGAACAAGTACTACAAACTACCATTCTTCAAATATGGGAAACGCTGATGGAAATGCCTACTCCAGCGCTCAAATTCCACGCCTTAGAACAGGAATTGCTCCAGAACTATGCCGCCCATTTACATGAAAACCCCTTTGTCGATTTCGCTGTGGCTAAAATCCTGGCCTTTCCCAATCAATCCAGCATTCGCGCTATAGCCGATAAGGCGGGTTATTCCCAAAAACACATCATCAAGCTCTTCAAAGAGCAAGTCGGGGTGACCCCCAAAACCTTTTTAAAAGTTATTCGCTTTCAAAAAGCCATCCAACAAATCGAACAGAAGCAAACCATAGATTGGTCGGCTGTAACCTACGACTGTGGCTTTTACGATCAATCTCATTTCATAGCCGATTTCAAAGCTTTTTCAGGGTTGACGCCTACCGAATACCTTTACCAAAGGGGCGAATTTCTGAACTATGTTCCAATTAAGTAAAGGAGGTAAATTTTTTCCTATTCCCCATACAGCAAGATGCAGATATTTGCCCTCGGACAAACTAACAACTTATGAAAAGATACCATTACTTATGCTTGTTGGCCGTGTTGCTGATTTTCACTTTGGCTGCCTGCCAGACCCAGAAATTGCCACAAACCAATGCAGGGCAGGAATACGCCATAGCTTATAATGTGCTCTTAGATGAGGAAGGCGATAATTACGAGCTATTTGCCATGAATCTGGATGGCAGCAACAAAAAAAACATTTCCAACCTGAAAGGGGTAGAATGGACCTATATTTCAGTGGACGATAAGGTGCTTTTTATTTCCGACAAGGACACCTGCCATCGCTGCTATTTTCTGTATGAAATGGATTACCAAGGCAAGCAAGTTAAAAAAATTGCCGATATTAAGCTCGCCGATAGTTGGATGAGTAGCCGAAAAAATGGGACAGAGTTGATCGTCAAACCACATCCGAAGCTCGATTCCAGCTTCTACATCATCAATCGGGATGGCCTTATTTTACAAAAAGTGCATACGAGGCTACCCGCCGCGTCTGATCCTTTGTTCGTCAATGAAGGTCGGCAAATTGTCTTTCGGGGTGGCCGCACCAAATCAAAATTGATCGATGGCTTCAACGAAGAGTTGTACCTCATGAACGCTGATGGGAGCAGCAGAAAACAGCTCACCCATTATCCACCCAATGATACCACAGCTTCTAAATTTGCCTACCACGCCGGGCCTCCAAAGTTGCACCCCTCCGGGAAATTCGTCACTTATCAGAGCATGCAAAACGGAAAGTACAGCCTGTACGCCGTTAGCCTGGATGGCAAAAAACAATGGAAATTGACGAATAATGCTGAAGAAGAAGGTTGGCACGATTGGAGCCCCGATGGCAAGTGGCTGACTATAGAGTTATTTGACAAGGATCAAACCCAATTTCACATCGGCCTGATGAACTGGGAAACCCAAACCATGCAAATTTTAACCGATACCAGCTACCAATACCAGCAGTGCCCGAATTTTGTGCGGAAGCGATGAAGCGAAAATAGCGGAAAAGCTTGATAGGCGTCCAAGGTATATCCAAACTTATGTAGAAAGGGATCTGCGGCAAATTATCAATGTTTCGGATTTGGGCTTATTCCGGCAGTTTATAGAAATATGTGCCGGACGCATCGGACAATTGGTCAATTTTTCTGAGATCGGGAATATCATTGGGCTTTCTTACCAGACCATCAACAAGTGGATCAGCGTTTTGCCAACCAGCTACATCATCCATTTAGTCCGGCCCTACCATCGGAACTTCGACAAAAGAATCGTCAAAGCACCTAAGCTCTACTTTTACGACTGCCCTGATTAGAAAAAGACAAAAAATAAGCCTTGAAAAAGGAAGTTGCTTATTTTGCAGCCTATGGAGCACTTTATTGGGGGCATATTACTAATCCTGGTGTGCGGCTTTTTATGCTGGAGAGCCTGGGTTTTTCAAGCTCGGCACAAGGTTTGGATGGGCGTATGTTTGCTGGTAGTCAGCGGATTCCTGCTGAGGGCCTATGTTGCAGCAGATTTATACCTGCATCCCTGGGATGAACGATACCATGCGCTGGTAGCCAAAAATAGGATGGAAAACCCCTTTAAGCCCATGCTTTATAAAAATCCAGTATTGCCATATGAGTATAAAAACTGGGCAGCTAATCATATCTGGGTGCACAAACAACCCTTGCCCTTATGGATAATGGCCGGGAGTATGCGTTTATTGGGTTGCCATGAATGGGCGCTCCGTTTGCCCGCTGTCATCCTGACTTGCCTGGGCATTCTATTGACTTTCCTGATCGGCAAAACTTTATACAATGACAGAATTGGATTTATAGCCGCTTTCCTATACGCCATACATGGCTTGATTATCGAATTGTCAGGAGGACGTGTTGCAACAGATCACATTGATGTTTTTTTCCTTTTTTTGGTCGAATTGGCGGTATGGCTGGCACTGGAATACGCCCTTAGCAGTCGTCGCATCTACACGATAGGCTGTGCGGTCGCCACCGGATTGGCCATACTGACCAAATGGCTGCCCGCTCTAATCGTTTTACCCCTGTGGATACTCTTTGTTTTTCACTTCAAGAAGGTTTCCCCTAAAAGGCACTTGTCGATTTTTTGTTGCTCTTGGTGGTCATCATCGCAGTCGCCCTACCCTGGCAGATTTATATCCGTACAGCTTTTCCCCTTGAGGCAGCTTGGGAAAACGCTTTCAATTACAAACATATCTTTGAAGCACTAAAAGGCCATGCTGGTTCGTATTTTTACCATTTTGATCGAATGAGGATGCAATTTGGAGAAATCGTTTATTTGCCACTCCTTTGGTTGCTGTACAAAACGATTAAAAGAAGGAAGGATTTGATCAGGTGGGCTTTATGCATTTGGATTTTTATTCCCTACCTGTTTTTTTCCTTTGTCGAAACAAAAATGAAAGCTTACACCCTATTTGCAGCCCCGGCGATATTCCTAGTCATTGCTGTGTTTTGGAATTATTTATACGTCTATCGGAAAAAACTTGCGCATAAATGGCTGATTTATAAAGTACTTAGCTTACTTATGCTATTGCCAGTAAGATATACCTTGGAGCGGGTTAAGCCGTTTGAAATACGAGACAGATCGCCCCAATGGGTAACGCAGATCAAATCCCTCAACCAAATGAAACTTGATCCTAATACCCTTATTTTCAACACGGATCATCCAATTGAAACCATGTTCTATACGGGCTTCACGGCTTATGAACACATCCCGGACGAAAACACGGTGGCATACCTGCTGGAAAAAGGTTATGAAATATATGTCTGGAACGGCACGGCACTTGAACCTAAGCGCTAACGCCAAGTCAACCGATCTGCAATCATCTAAACCGTCCATTAATCCCTTCCAATACCTCTGCCCCCGGGCACAAGTCCACCTCCCGCAGCGTATTCAAAGGCCGGGCTGTTGTCTTTTCCAGCGTATGAATGTCCTTACTTTCCGGATCAACATACAGCAGCCCCGTTAAAATTTGCCCCTGCTTGCGGGCCTCATCCAGGCGGTTAACGGCAGAAATGCGATCGGTTGGATCCCAATTGGGAGCCAGCTTGTGCAATTGTAGGTAAGAGCCGTCGTGCAGGCGCACTGCTCTCTCCGTATCGTATTCCACTTCGATCGCCTTTTTGATCGGTACAAAATCTATAGTAGAAGTCGCCTCCAGGTGATGGCGCACATAATCGTAAGACTTGGTGGAATCAGGCTTATTGTTGAACGTCACACAAGGCGAAACCACGTCAATCAGTGCGAAGCCCGAATGCGCCAGCCCCGCTTTAATCAGCGGCACCAGTTGCGACTTATCGCCGGAAAAGCTGCGCGCCACATAGGTAGCGCCCAATTCCAGCGCCAGACTCACCAGATCAATCGCCTGGAAAGGATTCGTCACCCCTTCCTTGCTGGTCGAACCGGCATCAGCCGTGGCCGAGTGCTGCCCTTTGGTCAAACCATAGCAGCCGTTGTTCATCACAATGTACAGCATATTCAGGTTGCGCCGGATGACGTGTACAAACTGCCCCATGCCTATGGACGCGGAGTCGCCATCGCCCGAAACGCCGAGGTAAATCAGCTCCCGATTAGCCATATTAGCCCCTGTAGCCACAGAAGGCATGCGCCCGTGTACCGAATTGAAACCGTGCGAATTACTCAAAAAATAGGCCGGCGTTTTGGAAGAACAACCAATGCCTGAAAGCTTGGCCAAACGGTGCGGCTCCAGATTGATCTCGTAACAAGCCTGTACAATGCCCGCACTGATAGAGTCGTGCCCGCAGCCGCCACAAAGGGTAGAAATAGCGCCTTCATAATCCGACTTGGTATAGCCGACTTCGTTTTTTTGCAGCAGCGGATGCCGGAATTTAGGTTTGATATAGGTCATAGTAAGGCCATTTTTTGTTTGGTAGAAACTTGTTGCATCACGTGGCGGTAAATCAGGTCTGCTGTAATGGGCATGCCGTCGTAGTTGAGTACCGGAATCAACTTTTTCGGGTGCAATTCCAATTCATTCACCAGCAAGCTGCGCATTTGGGCGTCTCGGTTTTGCTCCACCACGAAAATCTGATCGTGCGACTCCATAAAAGTTTCCACCGATTCGCAAAAAGGAAAAGATTTGATGCGCATACAGTCCACGGCGATGCCTTCCTGCTTGAGCATATCCATAGCCTCCAATGCGGCATAAGTGGTCGTGCCAAAGAAAACCAGCCCCAACTTGCTATTGGAACTTCCTTGATAAAAAACAGGTTCTGGCACCAGAGTTTTGATGGTTTCCCATTTTTTAGCCAAGCGATCCACGTTGCGCACATAAGCATCCGAATCTTCCGTATAGCGCGCATACTCATCGCGCGAGGTTCCGCGGGTGAAATAAGCGCCTTTGGTGGGGTGAGTACCCGGAATGGTGCGAAAGCAAATGCCGTCCCCATCCACATCAAGGTAACGCCCAAAGTTGACCCCCTTTTCCAAGTCTTCTTCGCGGAATACTTTGCCTAAATCGTATTGTCGGCTGTCGTCCCATTGCAGCGGCGCTGTCAGGTGGTCGTTCATGCCCAAATCCAGGTCGGTCATAACGAGGATCGGTGTTTGGATGCGGTCGGCCAAATCGAAGGCTGTAGCGGTCAGGTCAAAGCATTCCGTTGGCGTGGCAGGGAAAAGCAGCACATGCTTGGTATCGCCATGCGAAGCATAGGCCGATAGCAAGATATCCGATTGTTGGGTACGGGTGGGCATGCCGGTAGAGGGGCCGCCGCGTTGTACATTGATCAATACAACTGGAATCTCGGCAAAATAAGCCAACCCGATAAATTCATTCATCAGCGAAACCCCGGGGCCACTGGTGGCCGTAAAAGCCCGCGAACCATTCCATCCGGCACCGATCACCATCCCCATGGCCGCCAATTCGTCTTCCGCTTGCACCAGGGCAAATTTTTTGTGCCCGTTTTCATCTATGCGCAGCTTATTGGCATATTTTTCAAAAGCGCCAGCCACCGAAGTAGAGGGCGTAATGGGATACCAGGCCATCACTGTAGCACCTCCGTAAATAGCGCCCAGCGCACAGGCCGTATTGCCGTCTATCAGAATACTGTCCCCAACCTTATCACGGCGTTCCAGGCGGAAAGGTAGTGGACAATCAAAATGCTCCAGAGCGTAGTTTTGCCCCAACTGCAAAGCGCGGATATTCGGCTCTATGAGTTTGGTTTTGCCCTTGAATTGATCCGCAATGATCCCCTCAAGCACCGACATTTCAATGCCCAGCAGCGCAGAAAGCGCCCCCACATAAATGATGTTTTTAAACAATTGCCGTTGCCGGGGATCTTGGTAATGGGTGCGGGACAACTCCGTCATGGGGATGCCGATGTAGTGCACGTCATCGCGAAAATACTCGTGGTGCAGCGGTTTGGTACTGTCATAAATGAAATACCCGCCCGTGCTCACATCGGCCACGTCTTTGGCCAAGCTTTGCGGATTCACCGAAACCATAATATCCACGCCCTCTCGGCGACCCAGGTAGCCCTTTTCACTCACCCGGACTTCGTACCAAGTCGGCAGCCCTTGAATGTTGGAAGGAAAAATATTCTTAGGCGAAACGGGTATGCCCATTCTGAAAACAGATTTGGCAAACATGTTGTTAGCGCTGGCAGATCCCGTACCGTTGATATTGGAAAATCGGATGACGAAATCGTTTAAACCTTTTGGGCTTACCATACTTTGCAGGCTTTAGTCACTTGATACAAATATTTGTGCATGTCCCAGGCGGCTGTCGGGCAGCGCTCAGCACAAAGGCCGCAGTGCAAACAGACATCCTCATCTTTGATCATTACCCGGCCTGTCGGCAAAATTTCGGAGACATACAAATCTTGACTGGTATTGTTGGCCGGAGCACTGAGCCGGGTGCGCAAATCTGCCTCTTCTCCATTGACCGTAAAGGTGATACAAGCCGTAGGGCATATATCCACACAGGCATCGCATTCGATGCATTTATTGGTTTCAAAAACCGTTTGCACATCGCAATTCAGGCAGCGCTGGGCCTCCTTGAAGGCCGTGGAAGCATCGAACCCCAATTCCACCTCCACCTTCCTGTTCTGGAGCGAAACCACCTTGTCGGCATGGGGTACCAAAAAGCGTTCGTCCACCGTGACAAAGCTGTCATAGCTCCATTCGTGTATGCCCATTTTCTGGTTCACCAGGTTCGTCATCGGCGCAGGCCGATCCTGAACGAGGTCTTTGCCCTGGCAGAACAAGTCGATGGAAATAGCGGCTTGATGGCCATGCGCCACAGCCGTGATGATATTTTCCGGCCCAAAAGCAGCATCGCCCCCAAAGAACACCTTAGGCAGGGTGGATTGGAAAGTCTTTTTATTCAAAACGGGGATATCCCATTTGCCAAATTCTATGCCCAAATCCCGTTCTACCCAAGGAAAAGCATTGTCTTGCCCAATAGCAATAATCACATCATCTGCTTCGATGAACTCATCCGGCTCGCCCGTTGATACGAGGCTACGTCGGCCATTGGCATCGTATTCTGCCCGTACTTTTTCAAAAATAATCCCCTTCAAGTGGCCATTTTCCACGACAAATTCCTTGGGCGGCATATTGTTTTTAATCGGGATATCCTCCCGGATGGCATCCTGAATCTCCCAGGGCGAAGCCTTCATATCCTCAAACGGGCTTCGCACCACCACCTTTACCTCGTCGCCACCCAAGCGCCGGGAAGTACGGCAGCAGTCCATGGCCGTATTGCCCCCTCCCAGTACAATGACCTTTCGACCGATTTTATTCGTATGCTCAAAAGCCACATTAGCCAAAAACTCGATGCCGATATGAATGTTCGCAGCGCCCTCTTCGCGTCCGGGCAGGTGCAGGTCGCGGCCTTTTGGAGCGCCAGTGCCCACAAAAATCGCGTCGTAGTCCATATCCAGCACTTCCTTCATGCTGGATACATAATGGTTGAAATGGGTGTGAATGCCCATATTCAAAATATAGCCCACTTCCTCGTCCAGCACTGATTCGGGCAGGCGGAAGGCTGGAATCTGCGTCCGCATCATGCCTCCGCCCTTGTACCACTCATCGTACAAATGGATTTCGTAGCCCAACGGCGCCAGGTCGCGCGCCACCGTCAGTGAAGCCGGTCCCCCACCGATGAGGGCAATTTTTTTGCCGTTCTTTTCCTGTGGAATGGTTGGCATCAGGTGCATCACCTCGTCCTTGTTATCCGCTGCCACCCGCTTCAAGCGGCAGATGGCTACCGGCTCTTCTTCCACCCGCCCTCGGCGGCAGGCCGGCTCGCAAGGCCGATCGCAAGTCCGTCCCAGAATACCGGGAAACACATTGGATTCCCAATTGATCATGTAAGCATCCGTATAGCGCTCTGCTGCGATCAGGCGGATGTATTCCGGTACCGGGGTATGCGCCGGGCAGGCATACTGGCAGTCCACTACTTTGTGAAAATACTCCGGATCATGGATGTTTGTCGCTTCCAAAATATATTTTTATTTGCGTTATTATTGGCCGTGCAATATAGCAGCACGAATCAAATTGACAAAAAAATAATCGTTTTTTTTAATACAGAATAAAAGGATATTTGGCGAATAAGATAGCGATCCGATGATACGCAGAAAAACAATAGCCCTACTCAGAGTATGGCAAAATGAGGGACTTCGGCAGACGCTACCTTGCTACCCAGCTTTAGCAAACCGCCCGCTAGCGAAGCTCAGCAATAGCGCCTCGCTCA
>CALMIR010000210.1 GCA_937864265.1 uncultured Saprospirales bacterium
CCAATGTAAGGAAAGTATTTTACAGGAGGAAGTGTTGGGGGGATTTTTTTTTATCCGCATCCGCTGAATTGCACTGAAAGTGTCAGTGCCTGCCACAAAAAAGCCGTCCCCATACGCTATCGGGAACGGCTTTTTTAGCAGGATGCACTTTTTCTTCAACTCGTATTACACGAACCCCCTGCTTATCAATTCAACTGAAAGCTCACGACTATACCACCGGAGGTATCCGTGCGCGGATAACCGATGGAAGTTTTGGGACGCGTTTGACGATAGTCGAAAAACAAGCGCAGCGATAAGCGTTGATTGAGCTGATACTCCATGGATGGCGAAATACTCAAAGTGTAATTGCCCCTGGTAGGCTCGGCGATATCCTGATCGAGCAAGTGCGCGTAGGTAATGTCGTCGCGTAAGGAAAAATCGAAGTTGATATCCAAGTCTTGAGACTGTAAACCCCGGCTGCCACGCCCGCCTCCACGATTATTTTGTTGATTCTGCTGGTCTTCAGCGTCTTCTTCATTTTTGAATCGGCTCTTTTTCTTTTTACCACTGCCCGTAAGGAAAGGAATATCGACATTCCTAAGCAGGTAACCAAAGCCCAGTACAATTTCCTTCGACTGCGTTTCATTGAGCTGATAACTGACGGTGCTCAAAGCCAATGTGCGCGACTTTTTATAGTCCACCAAAAACGACATGCCGTTTTTAAGCGTCGCATCTATGGCGATCAGCGGTGCAAAAGACTCTTGAATGACCACATCCGATATTTCCAATCGGGGGAAAAAGTTGAAATTGGCGGTATCCAAAGGTCCGGTTATTTGATCCCGATTCCTCAAGTAAGGCAAGCTGGATCGGAAATTGCTGACCGACAAATTGGTTTTATAGCCATGCGTCAAGGAGAAGTTCTGGAATAAATTGGCAAACAAAGGCACACGAGAAAGGCCATTGTAAGTCAAACGCCAGTTGACGTTGGGCTTGGTTTTAAACACATCCAAATTCACAGTAGTTGGGTCTTCATCGGTATAAGCGGCTATAAAAGCGGGCAACAACACTTCCTGCTGCGTATTGCCAAAACCGAAGGCGTACCCTTGTTCTGCCAGGTTTTCATCCTCGTGATCGCCTACACCCAAGCGGTTGGAAATAACCACGCGGTTGGTCTCAAAACGGTCAAACAGTTCTAAAATTTCATCTTTGCTATCCCGGAAAAGGGTATTCATCGCGAAATAGGAAACTTGCATCGAACCAATACTAATCGGCACAGCATGTACCTTTTGGTCTATAAACAAGGAGGTATCCTTGAACGTTTCGGTAAATGTTTCCCGATAGGTCTTCGTCATTTCCAACTCGATCCGGAAATCTTTGAAAGGCTCAATGGTAGCCCGCGCATCGTAGTTTTGAGTATAGTCTTGCGAAACATCTTGATTCAGGAACACGCTTTGGGTAATCCACTGTTCGTTTTCGCGCAGCCAATCGCCGGCTATATTGTCGGCATTGGGGTTGAAACGCTGATCCTCGCTGATTTCTCTAATACGCGGTTGGATACCGGCCACAAAATCCCAGCCCGGCGAATCAAAATCAGTCATACCTAAAATGCCGGATTGAGGCAAATACCCCGGTACTACTGTTGTAAATCTTTCCGAATAATTGAAGCGCACCCGCCTCAATGAAAGTAAAGGCCGTACAATGACCCGCTCTACGACGGAAGGCGCCTTGTCCTTTTTGTTTTTGTCATCGTCTTTTTTGTTTTGAGCACCCGCTTTCGGATCATTTTTTTCGCTGGTATTGCCCCCACGAGTCCTAGGCGCAGGAGCCTTGCCTCGGTTTATCTTTTTCAAATAGGGGATCAGATCATACAATTTTTCAAAATTAAAATCCAGATTGGCCGAACGATCCTGGTTGTTTTGGATGACATTGCCCAATGAATCGACATTGAGCGCGGCTGCCGACCAACTGTAACCGCCCTGGTACTGTAGCTTAGCCGTCATAAAGTCCCCTATAAAAGGTAAGTACTTCAACGGCACGTTGTAGTTGACACTAAAATTGTGCTGATAATTTTTGGGACGCCCCAATTCTTTGATATTGTTCCAGATGCTATCGCGGCGGAACTTATTGCGATCCTGTAAATTGGGGAATTGCTCGAGCATATATATTTCGTCCGGCTCGTCAATCACCGAGCTATTGGTCGCATTGAAGTTGAACTTCAGCGACTTGGTGATGTCCCACTGCAGGTCATAGTCCCGATCCCAGGTAAATCGCTTGTTGAAAAAGGTATTGAAACGCGGATCCACCCCGGCAAAGCGGTAGGACGTTGTTTCAAAGCGCCTGTTCATGACAGAGCTGACATTCAGCGCGTTGGGAAGCGGGTTGAGGTTAATTTCCGCGATGAGTTTTAGCAATTCGCCTTTGAAGTTTTTAAACGGCTGCAAATAAGTAGGCCTCCGGCTATAGCTGTAATCAATGGCGCCTGTATAACGTTTTTCCTCATTCGACTCAATGATGGGGTCGCGATAATTGGTTTCAGTGTAACCGTACGTCAAGCTGAAATTGGAAATATCCCAGGGCATCGGCTTGGCATTATTGTTCGTTCGCTCCTTGCGCACATTTGTAAAGTTGTACGCCTTAATCTGGGTGACTTCCTGGGCTTGTTCCTTGATCGAATCCCGTTTTACCCGATCCGGCTCTTCCTGTACTTTCTCTTTCAGGCGAATATCCAGGTCATAAGGATCAAACTCCGGCGTTTTAACCGTTTGAGAAGTCTGAGCATAAAAAGGGAGTCGAATGCCCCATTTTTCCGGTAAAAATTTATCCAAATTAAAGCTAGCGGCCAAGTCGTAGCCGTAAATGGATTCCCGGTTGCGTTCCTGTACTTTTTGGTCTATCGCTCCAAAACCAATGCTACTGATGTTGGCCGAACCGGTAAGGCTGCCAAAATCGGCTAGCTGGGCATCAACCCGGCCAATAGCAGCTGCGCCCCCGCGCTCATCCAAGCCCGTGAGCCGCAATTCATTGATCCATACTTCCACGTTGTTGATGGGGCCTTCTATTTCGTAGCGATTTCGAACGCCTACCATCATAATTTTCACATTGCCTAGCGTGGGATTGCCCTTGATACTGACCCGGTGGGTTTTGGAAGTAATGTCCGATACGATGAACTTGCTGAATTCAGCGCCCAATGAAAAATCGGCCGCATTGCGCTCTTTTTTCAAATCGACAAACTCGTTGAGTGCAAAATCAAACTCATTCTCCAGCAGCCACACCGCCCGCTTATAATCTAAGCTATTGGGTTGAAACGCCAACACGGCTTCCGGATCAGACATGGTCAGCGGAATTTCGTATTCGTAGTAATTGTTTTGAAAATCACTTCCCAGCCGCACAAAAATAGACAAAGGTTCGCCCGATAAAACGGCATCGTCCAATTGCTCGGCGTGTACAAACATTTTCAGGCGCTCATACACCCGCACATCCATATTGATGACTTTGAAAACAGAGCGCTGATCGCCAGCCTTGAGGTTTTTGATGCGCATGGTCAGCGCTTGCTCATTTTGCAGGGCGCTGAATACACCAATGGTTTGCTCGCGCTGAATGCCTTCCGGCAACACATAATTGAAAGGCTCACGGCCACTGTTTTCTTCGATATTGACATTATCCACCGAAAAATCGGTATCGGCATCACCGGGGATGATGGGGCCATTGTCTTCTGAAATATCCCCCCGGTATCGGCGCCATTGGTTGCGCACCAACTCCAGGCGGGCAAAGCGCAAAGTGGTTGGCGCTTCGAAGCCCCTCATGTACATACGCATGAATCGGATGGAGCGGAAATCGCGAATACCACCCACCGCTTTTTTATCCGGACCATCTAATGGAATACGGAAGCGGTACCAGACCCGCCCGTTGTCAGCTTCCCGGCGGTCGGTGATGAAGGGCGTATTTTCCATGTCTATTTCCCGAGGATTCAGGGGGTCGGCTCTCAGTGGAATGGCATACTCAAAATAAGCTTCTGTTTCATTGAGGGTATTATCCCGGTTGAGGTCTTCCGCATCGGGTAGGTTGGTACTGGTCTGGCGGTTTTCCTGGCCTATGTTGGAAGCGGAGTTGCCTTCCGGGTTGTTGAAATCGCGGTACTTGTACAAAGTGCTTACATCATCGGGAAAAGCCCTGAAATAGCGGAAATCATCGTAAGCGGGGTCTGCTCTCAACTTATTGGCAATGGGTTCTGAGAACGAATTGATGTAATCGTTGAACTTCAACCGTTCCTGGGCATTGTCCAAGCCATCCAAGCCTAAATCCTGCTCATCCCTATTTTCCCCTGTGTTGTCAAAAGCTCGGGTAATTTGCTGGGTGATGGGTATTCTACCCCAGTTGGTATCGTCCACTCGGCGATCGGGATTGGTAGGCCCCGGTAAGCCATTCTCGAAAAACATCCGCGAATCGCGCAAAATATCTTCCGAAATATTACCCAGGTTGATGTACAGTTCCCCTTGTTGCTGCTGGTAATTGGGCGAAGGTGAGTTGACATCTTCCGGGTCGAGGAATGGGCTCAACACCCAAAACTCCAAAAACTCGATGTTGGCCGACTGAAAATCATTTGTCGTCAATTCGCGCATGATTCCACCCCAGCGGGTAGCCGGATCGTTCAAAATCAAGGAATCTTGGTTTTCGCTCACCCCTCTGGTGAAGCCCGGATAACCACCTGGTATATCAAAGTTGTAGGGCCCTCGTTCGCTTGGATAGAAGGTCATATCCATCGTGCGGAAATTGACCGCCTGATTGGGGGTAATATTCTGGTTGGGGAATACCTCTTGCTGCGCTACGACACTAGTGTAAGGGTTTCGATTGTCAAAATCATTGGTTCGAGCAGCTTGGTCGATGGCATACCAGTTCAGCCTCGCCCGGTTAGCGCCTGAGCGCAAATCATTGATGAGGTTGGCCTCCGGAAATCGCGGGTTATTGTTCTGATCATCGTTTTGGGGTACACTGGCCAAGTACCATTGGTTGGTCGGAATGCGCAGGTCGAAGCTGGCGCCACTACCTTCAAAGTCGTCAATATATACCACCCCGCCTTTGTCTTTTTTGTTCTGGTTGATAGCTCGGGCATGCCCCGGTCGCAAGGCAGCGCCTTCAGCAGCTACTGTGATAGAAGAAGGCTGGGTGGTCGAAATCAGCGGAATAGCATCCACGGCCTTGGTCAACCACGGTGCTTCGCGGTTGAGGTTAATGTCCAAGCCATAAATTTTGTTGTTAATCGGGTCATCACCTACGTTTACTTTTTGGGTAAAGGGGCGTTCAAACAGTTGCAGGTACGTACCGCCGATGTTGAAATTTTCATCTATTTCATAATCGGCTCGAAGCCCGATCATGGTTTTGGATTGAAAACCAAACAAGGTATTGTCCTCAAAAGAAACATTAATGGGTACCCCCGACTGCAAAAGGGCATCGTTTAATATCCTCACTTTACCGATGCTGTAGTCCACCTCGTAATCTCGGCCTTCCACACAAGGTCCACCACAACCCGTTACCTGTACAGAACCTTGAGGGATATTGAAAGCGCCAAGTGATATTTCAGAAGAAACACTCGACTTGTATTCTCCACGGATAATATAGCGGTTTTGCTCTGCGGATTCAATGGCATTAAATACGGTGGTGGCATAGAGCGAATCGTACACATAGAGTTTCCGCAGCTCGGGATCGGTAATTTCCCGGGACAAAGCTGATCCAAATGGCTCCAGTACGGGAAACATGATGCGCCCGTTTCGCGGATTGATCGTAACGCCTGGCACGAAGTCGAACACCCCATCTGCCTGAGGGTCGCCCTGCGTATTTAAGCGGTCTAAATTGAATACGCGGAGCAAGGGAATGCCCGCCAGATTACTGGAAGGCAAGAAGCGCTTCTGACCTCCACCGGGATCGTCATAAAAAATATCGAGCCGGAAATCGTCTTGATTGACCTGAAATGCACCGATGGAATACACGTTTTTCATCATCAAATCCCAGGTGGGCAAGTCGGTGCGCTGGGTGGTACTTTTCAGCATTTTGACAAACAACACCTTGGGCGTTACGTCGGAGGTATCCGTTCCAATAGTAGCGTTGTTGATGGACATGTCCCCCACTGTAAAGATATTACCATTGTATTCGTATTCAAAGGCTACCGCCAATACCTGATCGGGCTGTACATTGATGTTGACAGAAATAAAACCCAACTCCGGGTGAAAGGTATATTCACTGGCTTGTAGCTTGCGGGCACGTACCTTTTCAAAGTCGCGGGTTTGTTGGAGGCCGATTTGGCCTTGCAAAGTCGATACAGCCTGGTCAATATCGCGGGTACTATTCCCTCCTGCGGCCAGTTGGCCGTAAAGGTCGTTGGCAGCGTTATCAGGCAAGGGTTTGCGGTCGAGCAGGTCGAAACGATTCCAGGCCGGGTTGATTTCTACCTTATCTGGACTAACCAGACGGATAGGCTCTCCCAAGTCGGCCAAAGCCACAATATCGCGTACATCGGTTACTTCATTGCGGTCGTTGGTCAACCACACTTCCAGTTTTTTGATTTTAAAGAGGGAGTTGATCTGAGGCAAGTTGCCCAAGCCCCTTTCAAAATTTTCGCGGTTGTAATGGGTAAGGAAAAAGTGACGGTTTTCGTCGTAATCGTTGGCATATACCTCGAATTCCTGTACCTGGCTGCCGCCTTCTATTTGCACGTTTTCACGCTGTGACTTTTGTTGAGAAGCAATGGCCGTCAAGCGCAAATGGCCAAACTGCAATTCGGTTTTTAAACCAAACAAGCTCTGCGCGCCTTGTATCAGGCTTCCCCGCAGGGGCAGGCTCACCGTACCGGCCTCTATTTTCTTGATAATGGCGTCTTCATCCGACAAATCGCTGTTGTAATTCAACTTGATCTGGTTGTCGAAATTGAAGGTTGCACCTGTATTGTAGTTGAAGGTCAAATCCAGTTTTTCACCAATCTTACCCGTGGCATTCATATTGATGTCCATATCAAAATCAAAGCCACCTGTGGTACGCTGTCTTTCCGTAAGAATGGGGTTTTCCAAACGGGAGATGTCGAAGCCAAAAGTCAAATCGATATTGCCCTGGGGGCGAATATCAACCGTGGTACCGCCAAAAAGGCGGTCGATCAGGTCATTTTTGACATCCACTTTAGCGAGGGGATCCAATGGACTGAGGCCATTAGATGTTTTGCTGGCGCCCGACAATTGCCGGAAATAATCCTGTTCCTGCTGTTCGCGTTGGTAGTCGATGTATTCCTGAAAAGACATATAGGTAGCCGGACGGAACAGTTCATCGCCAATTTTTTCGGTGATGATATAGTTGCCAGTTTCCGGGTCATATTCCACCTGCTTTTCGATAATGGAAGGATCTTCCAGGTCGAAAGGATTACCAGGCTGGTCGTTGAGGAAATCGTCGTAACGTTCTTCAATGTCCGGGATGGTATCGGCATTGGCAACGGGCACAGCTGGCCTCAAATAGGGATCTTCCAGATGCGTACCAGTGTTGATGGCACTGAGGGCTGTTGCTACAATTCCAAGCAATAGACTGAAGGGCAATAAAAATCTTCTCATAACTTTTTGACATGGGACAGCGCGGTCATGCTTATTCATTTACCGCCACGATACCGCTACTGGTCAAATAGACCTTTTTTAAAAAAAAAGATTGCAAAGGTTGAACAAATTACCCTTCCAGAGGGTGTTTTGTATTTATACTCAGCAAAACGATGGCAAATTGGATTTTTTATGCTAGCGCAAAAATTTAACTATAGTAGTGTGCAAAAAATGACTTCCCGATTGATCAAAGTCCTTTTACTAGCGGACACACTTGAAAATGAACCATTTAGCCCGCTGGGGTAAGGACAAAATCTGAGAGTTAATTTTTCTGCGTTACATACAAGCGATTAAGACAGTCATTCCTAGCCTAGCTCTTTAAGCGCCAGTTTGATTAAAGTCTCCACATTGGCCACCACGCCTTGCTCTTTGATGATTTTGTTGAGCGCTTTCTGAACCGCAATTCGATTGAAGCCCAAAGCAACTAATCCAGATAACGCCTCCTCCCGAATCGTATTGTCTTGGGGCAATAAAGTTGGTGCTGGTTCGCTGCTATCTTTTAGCATTTTGTCTTTCAGATCGAGGATAATGCGTTTGGCCGTTTTCGGGCCGATCCCTTTGGCGTGTTTGAAGGCATTGAGGTCTTCTGCAATGATGGCAGCCCGCAGTTCATCGGGATTCATGGCAGAAAGCAACACTTGGGCGGTTGCAGGCCCAATGCCACTCACGGAGATCAAGTGGCGGAACAAATTCCTTTCCACGGCATCGGCGAAGCCATAAAGCGTATGGCTGTCTTCTTTGATGTGCAGATGCGTGAGTATTTTGACGGATTCTAGTTTTTCTATTTGTCCGTAGGTATGCAAACTAATATTGATGTGGTAACCCACGCCGCCCGTTTCTACCACCACATAGGTCGGGCTTTTGAAATTGATTTCTCCTTTGATGTAAGCAATCATAAGTATGTTTGAAAAATGAGCACGAAGGTACAAAAACTGACCGAAACAGGGTATAAATGGCCATCATTTTGCTTTTACAAACGCAACTTGCCCGATAAAAATCGGACTTTAGGAAAGGATTAACAACGTAATATTTACCATTTTCCAAAAAATGACTTAATTTTTGCCGATTTTTTAAAATCATACAGATGCAGCAGGAAGAATATTTAACCAATTACAAACCAAATCCTCTTGCGCGTCTCTTTTTATAATCAACAAACTAAACAAGTTTCGTTATGGATTTCGCATTAGGTTTACTCATTTTTGGATGGCTTTTTGTGCTGGTTTGGGTACCCCTCGTGGTGCTTTCTCAACGCAAAATGCATCCTGCTGCCTTATTTACCCTGTTTTTTACGGAGCTGTGGGAACGTTTTTCATTCTATGGCATGCGCGCCTTTTTGGTGTTGTATATGACCGGGGTGCTGTTCCAGCAAATGGCGCAAGGCGAAGCCGATGCCCGGGCTTATGGCATTTATGGTGCTTTCAATGCATTATTGTATGCCGCGCCGGTAGTGGGCGGAATGATTGCCGACCGAATGCTCGGCTTCCGTCGCACGATTCTCATCGGTGGTATTATGATGGCGCTCGCCCAGTTTACCCTGGCCGCCAACGCTGCAATATTTAAAATGGAAAACATGTTTTTCCTAGGGCTAGGATTGCTGGCTGTGGGCAATGGTTTTTTCAAGCCCAATATTTCCAGCTTTCTAGGTACTTTTTACGATAAAAACGACCAGCGCAAAGATGGTGCTTTCACCATCTTTTACATGGGTATCAATATCGGCGCCTTTCTGGCCCCCATCACTTGTGGCTTTTTGGCGCAACGGGTGGACTGGTCGCTAGGATTCCTGGCAGCAGGTATCGGTATGACGCTGGGTATTATTGTCTTTTGGAGGAATATGTCCAAATACCAGGACAAAGGCAATCCACCTAATGTAGCATCCCTTAAAGATGCGTTCTTTGCCGGCATGAGTAAGCAGACAACCATCCTCTTGGGATCCCTGGTTTGTATTCCACTGTTTGCCTGGCTCATCAATTTTGAAACCGTAACGGATTATATCCTCATCATTGGTGGCCTTGGTATTATGGGATACTTCTTGTACGAGGGTCTAACGATGAAAGATCGGGAAGATGGCGAGCGCATGCTGGTATTTTTCTTTTTGTTCTTTTTCCACATGATTTTCTGGACGCTGTTCGAACAGGCTGGCGGATCACTGACGGTGCTCACCGATCGCTATGTCAATCGTCACGGTATCGAGGCGTCTCAGTTTCAGGCGGTGAATCCCTTGTACATCATGTTGTTTGCACCTGTGTTTTCATGGATATGGCTCAAACTGTCGAAAAGGGGTAAGGAGCCGCGCACGCCGATGAAGTTCTTCTATGGCTTGCTCCAGATTGCCTTTGGTTATTTCCTGATCGTGTGGGGCGCAAGAAGCATCATACCGATGTTGGAAGGCGTTTCGCCCGATGCAGAGGTGATGCCTGCTTTGATTCCGCTGTTTTTCCTGATGGCCATGTACTTGTTCCATACAACGGGTGAATTGAGTATTTCTCCAGTGGGCTTGTCGGTTGTCACCAAACTGGCACCGGCCAAAATGGTAGGTTTCCTGATGGGGGCCTGGTTCTTATCCATTTCTTTTGCCCACAAAATTGCCGGTGAATTGGGCAAGCAAATTGCTTCTGGTGGTGGCGAGTCGGTGGATGCCGCTACTGCGCTTAAAGGCTATGCCGATGTTTACATGACCTGGGGTGTTTACATTACCCTGGGGGCTGCAGTGATTTTGCTCTTGCTGTCTCCAATTCTGAAACGCTGGATGCACGGCATTAATTGATGCGGTGGGTGGTGGTGGTTGATGAGTAGTGAATGTGGGTGATTGCGTCTGGGCAAGTCTCCAAAATCGCCGACACTGAATCATTAAACCGACAGAAACACCGCATTAAAAAAAAAACACAGGCTTGAAGTTTTGGTTTGAAACTAAAACTTCAAGCCTGTGTTCACTTTGTGCCGATCGCCTATTTTTGAGAATCTGTTTTATGAGAAAAAACGTACAACTGGAACTACTTTTTTGGCTTTTTACCGCGCTATTGGTTATCATTGTTCAATTGCCTATTTACAACAGCTTAGGGCCGGAGCGCTACCCTTTTTACCTGCAAAACACGGTCTTCATCTTGGCTGCTGTTACGGTAACCCGCTATATTTTCTTGCTCCAGCACACCTTTCTGGCTTACCGCCAATTCCTGAAAATTGCTTTTGTCTTCCTTTGTATTCCGCTTATTTTTTACCTTGTTCAGGAAATCAACCATTTTCAAACCTACATTGACGAACAAGGATGGGATGCCCTAGTTGGGCACCTCGCCTATGAAAATAGGAATGGCATGATCGACTACATCCGCAATCAGATGATTTTATTCGGCACGATGGCGGTCATTAGTAGCGTACTCTTTCCTTTTCGCCTGATGGCTTCTGTATGGCTGACTTATAATCGGGGGAGGGTTTGATGTTGATTTTCATCCATCATCAAACCTTCAATCCGTACCAATCCCTCGACTTCAAATAAAAGATCGTCCATACCAAAACAGCGATCCAGTAAAAAATTTCCGCCGCCCAAGCCCACAAAAGTCCACCATTCGTATAATGAATCACGATATAAATGTAAAGCAAGTAACCCACAGCACTCACAAATTGGATTTTCAATCCTATGCGGGTAGCGCCTACCCCAGCCAGACCATTAAAAAAAATAGCCCCCACAGAAAATAAGCCCAAAATGCCGAGTAAAATGTAGAAAATAGGCTGAGCCTCGCCGATTAGAGTCATATCCGCCCCCCCCAAAAAGGGATAAAGCGCCTGTTCTGGAAACAGTACAACTGGCAAAGAGAGCAGCAGCGTAACCAACAGACACATTTTGGCCGTTTTCCAGATAATCGGTATCACCGCCTGCCGCTTTTGCTGCCCGATAAAATTGCTGACCAAGGTATTGATCCCTGATGAAAACCCCCAAGCCGGCACGGACAAGGCCAGATAGACCATGCGAATTAAGTTGCTGATGGCGAGTTCCCGTTCGCCGAGGTTCTCCACCAGTCCAAAAAAAACAAACCAACTCCCTAAACCCACTATCGCCTGCGCCACGATCGGTGCCGATAGTTGGTATTGTTGCTTGATCAATTGCCAATCGACTTTTGGCAAAACAAAAAGGCGGTATTGCCGAGCCGATTTATCCAGCAGTATATACATGATAAATACCAGAAAAGCCACTATTTCAGCAATGGTACTTGCCAGCGCCGCACCGCCAATGCCCATCGCCGGGAATCCCCAATGCCCAAAAATGAGTGCATAATTCAGCACAATATTCACAACGCCCAGCAGTAGCGTGTCCACGATGATAAAAGCCGTTCTGGCAACACCTGTATAAAGCGCAATGATGGCCACCCCTATATAACTGAAAAACACGCCCCAGGAGCGGTACTCCAAGTATTCCAAGCTTTTGGCGTGAATAAGGGGAGAGTCAACAATGAGTGCAAAAAAAGCATCGCAGCCGTAGTGCATGAATAAAAAAAGCGCTACGGCCAGTCCTAATTCGAAGTAAACCAGGGAATAAAAGGTGCGTCCCACCTCTGCCAGGCAGCCCTCTCCTGCCCTTCTCGCTATCATGATTTGCCCGCCTTTGGAAAAACCATAGCCAATAGCCGCCACTACCAGGTAAAAAACACCTACAAAGCCAATGGCGGCAAAATCCGACTTGCCCAAATGGAATAAAAACACGCTATCACTCAAAGCAACAATGTTCTGAGCTGCGCTCCCCAGCATAATGGGTGCAGAAATGCGCCATATTTGGTTGTAAGAGGTATTGAGCTTCATTTGGCGTAAAAGTAGCACTTTGGTTCAACCTTATTGCGATAGTAAATAAATATAACCTAATCTATTAAACGGCGTGTTCAAAAAAGCAGTATTTTGCCCCTTTTATGCCCGACCGTTAAACTATTTTCGTTTTAAAAAATTTGATTATGAATCGACTAAAAAATTTCCCGCTTATTTTCTGTTTGCTTGCGCTATTCCTATGGGCCGGCAGTTGCAAACAGGAACAAACCGAAAGTGAAAATACAGCAAGAAGCATGATGTACGACAAAATGGATTTGCCGACTCCAGTAGCGGCCAAAAAACCCAAAGAGCTGAGTATTCACGGCGATGTCCGGGTAGATGACTATTACTGGCTCAACGAACGCGAAAACCAGGAAGTCATTGACTACCTAAATGCCGAAAACGCCTACAAAGACCAATTGCTCGAACACACCAAGTCTTTGCAGGAAAAATTGTACAACGAAATAGTAGCCCGCATTAAGCCCGACGATTCGTCGGTACCTTATTTGTACAATGAGTACTACTACATCAGTCGTTACGAAACGGGCAAAGAACACCCTATCTACTCCAGAAAGAAGGGCAGTCTCGACGCTGCGGAAGAAATCATGCTGGATGTGAACAAGCTGGCTGAACCGTACAGCTACTTCCAAGTAGGTGGCCGCTCAGTAAGCCCAAACAACAAAATCCTCGCCTACGGCGAAGATACGCTGAGCCGCCGGATTTATACCCTGCGCTTCAAGAACCTGGAAACGGGTGAGATGCTAGCCGATGTCATACCCAACACCCAGGGTTCGGCCGTTTGGGCCAATGACAATAAAACCCTTTTTTACGTCACCAAAGAGCCGGAAACCCTGCGCGGCTATAAGATATTCCGCCACATCATGGGTACCTCTGCCGAAAAGGACGTTGAAATTTTCCACGAAAAAGACGCTACTTTTTCGGCATTTGTTTACAAAGACAAGTCTGAAAAATACATCGTCATTGGTTCTTATGCCACTTTGAGCCAAGAGTATCATGTACTGGATGCCAACCAGCCTCTCGGCAAATTCAGGGTCATTCAGCCCCGCGAAAGAGGCCTGGAATACAGCATCGCCTGGTACAACAACAAGTTTTACATCCGCACTAACCTCGATGCGCAAAACTTCCGCCTCATGGAAACGGATGAAAACAAAACGAGCAAAGAAAACTGGAAGGAAGTGATTCCACACCGCAAAGACGTGCTGCTGGAAGGCATGGATTTGTTCAACAACTACCTCGTATTGTCAGAAAGGGTAGCTGGTATCACCAAACTCCGTGTCATGCCTTGGGGCCAAGACGGTCAATACATCGACTTTGGCGAGGATGCCTATGTGGCCTCTACCTCTGTCAACCCACAGTTCGATACCGAATGGCTGCGCATCAGCTACTCTTCTCTCACTACACCGGTCACTACTTACGATTACAACATGAAGACCAAGGAGTTCAAAATGTTGAAGCAGCAGGAAGTAGTCGGTGATTTTGATCCCGCCAATTATGTGTCCGAGCGCATCATGGTTACGGCCAGAGATGGCGCCAAAGTGCCAGTTTCCATCGTTTACCGCAAGGGCTTCAAAAAGGACGGCACCCAGCCGCTGTTGCTCTATGGCTACGGCTCTTACGGCGCCAGTATGGATCCTTATTTTAGCTCGGTGCGATTGAGCTTGCTCGACCGCGGTTTTGCGTTTGCCATTGCGCACATTCGCGGTGGCGAAGAAATGGGTCGATATTGGTACGAAGATGGCAAATTGCTCAAAAAGAAAAATACGTTCACCGATTTCATCGACTGCGGAGAATACCTCGTTGCGAACAACTACACCAACAAAGAGAAGTTATTTGCGATGGGCGGCAGCGCAGGTGGCTTGCTGATGGGCGCGGTGGTCAATATGCGCCCCGATTTGTGGAAAGGTGTGGTAGCAGCGGTACCTTTTGTGGATGTGGTCACCACCATGTTGGATGAAAGCATCCCCCTTACCACCGGAGAATTTGACGAATGGGGCAATCCAAAAGATAAAACCTATTACGATTACATGAAGAGCTACTCCCCCTACGACAACGTAGAAGCCAAGGAATACCCGGCCATGTTGGTCACCACCGGCTTGCACGATTCTCAAGTGCAGTATTGGGAGCCTGCAAAATGGGTGGCCAAAATGCGCGTGATGAAAACGGATAAAAACCCACTCCTGATGCACACCAATATGGATTTTGGTCACAGTGGCGCTTCTGGTCGCTATGAACAACACCGGGAAACTGCTTTGGAGTATGCCTTTTTGCTGGATTTGGCCGGGTTGAATGACGCGGTAATGAAGAATTAGAGGCTAGCGATGTTAGACTTTAGATGTTAGATGGCATTATCTCAAGTCTCAGGCGACGCCCCGACGAAGGCTTGGTCGAGCATCTGACATCTAATGGTCTAATATCTATTGAAAAAGATTTTATTTTCTCGCACAAAGTCTATACCTTTGCGCCTCATTTATAAAATGCCTGCCGCTTGTTCAGCAAGGGAAGCAGGTCATGGTTTAATCAAAAATCATTCTACAACATGGCCGTAAAGATGCGCCTACAAAGAAAAGGCCGTAAGCAAGCGCCTTTTTACCACATCGTCATCGCTGATGCCCGCGCACCACGTGATGGCAAATACATCGAACGCATTGGTTTTTACAACCCACTGACCAAGCCCGCTACGATCGACATTGATCGGGACAAAGCGTTTGAATGGCTTGCCAATGGGGCACAACCTACTGAAACTGTTCGCGCTATCCTGCGCTTCAAAGGGGTGTATTACAAAAAACACCTGATGCGTGGCGTGAAAAAAGGTGCCCTCACCCTCGAAGAGGCAGAGAACAAATACCAACAATGGGTGGACACCAAGGACGCAAAAGTCGCTGCCCGATTCGAGCAAACTGCAAAGGATAAAGCCGATTACTACTCGAAGTTATCCGGTAGCCCTGCGCCTAAAATAGTAGAAGCGCCTGTGGAAGAAGTGACGGAAGAAGTGACGGAAGAAGTGACGGAAGAAGTCGTGGACAACCAGGTAGCGTCTGAAGAAGAAGAGTAGCCTTTAGCCCTTTAGGGCATGTGTGCTATATCACATAAAAAATTTGATCCCGAACTTGGCCCTTGTTGCTAAGTTCGGGATTGTTTTTTTACGCTCAAAAAGTCGCCTGTTCCTATACATTGGCCTACTGTAAATTGAGTGCAAAACGTAAAAACTGCGACAGAAAAACACATACACTTCTATTTTATTTCAAAAATAGCCTTATTTTGAGCCAGTAAAAGCCTCCCCTTTGTCATTATCGCTGCCTCTGAAAAAATTAATAGACCTAACTAAATAATTAGGTAATGAAAAGCAAGTCATTCAACCCGTTGATCGCATCCGCGCTGCTGCTATGTTATGCCTGCCAACCAGTGGAAAACCACTTGGAACAGCGAGTTCCTACACCCACCGACGGGCGTACGGTGATCCATTATGGAGAAGAAGGAGAGGAAAGGGATAAAAGAGCAGCTTGGCTGGAACAGTTACACGGCTCTGCACCTGAGGTGGACTGGCGGACGCTGGAATACCAGACCCAAATGCAACGCCACAAGCGATGGGAGGCTACACCTACCCAACGAAGCCTATGCAATGGGCAAACGATAGAAAATGCTTACTTGAAAGGCCATTGGGAAGAAAGGGGCAGTTCCAACCAGGCAGGTAGTGTATTCGATACCGAGTACGACCCGGTGGCCGATGAAATATGGCTGATATCGGCAGGTGGGACGCTTTGGCGCGGCGCCAGTGATGGCAGCCAATGGGCGGTTGTCAATCAAGACTTCCAGTTCAACCCAGGCCTGCTAAAATTTCTCCCTAGAGATGGCGGTCGCCGATTGGTAGCCATTATTGGGCGCATTCCGCATTATTCTGACGACGAAGGGCAAACATGGACAGCAGCAACGGGTATCACCCATCAGGATCGCTGGGGAACGGTGTATTGCCCAGTGGTCGTTGAAGATGCCTTTCACTCGATATATGTTCTGGCCAAGCCTTCCTATTGGGCCGATATTAAACTGTATCGCTCCGTTGACCAAGGTGAAACCTACCTGCCGGTAGGTACTTTTAATACCTATGAAACCAATCGCTTGCGCTTGTGTAGCCCACATCACTCTGACGAATTGTGGCTGGCTGAAAAGGCCTCCGACGAAAAGGCCAAGCTATATCGAACCAACCCGGCTACAGGGCAATTGCAATTGATGAACAGCACTTCCAGTTTCAACTTCAGCACAGTACCCGCTAACCTGATTGGCTGGAAGGATGAAAACGGGCTGAGTTTGTATGCTTATACCACTGGACAAGTGCTGCACCGATCGACAGATAATGGCAACACTTGGACCTCGATTGGCACGCTGCCTGCGACTCCCTGGGAAGTGGGCTTGTACATGCACCCTGAGAATCCTTCTGTCCTGTTTATGGGCGAAGTGGATTGCTACCGAAGTCTAAATGGCGGCCAAAGCTGGATTAAGGTGAACAACTGGTGGGAATATTACGACGATGTGGCGGGCAAATTGCATGCCGATATGATGCACTTTAAGGTATTTAAAAAGCAAAATGGGCAACCTTTTTTGCTCGTCAGCCACCACGGCGGTTTGACCATTTCTTATAACAACCTGCAAAGCATGCAAAATATCAGTTTGCTAGACTTGAATGTCAGCCAATATTACAGCGTGCGCACCGACCCCTTACAGCCGCAATACGTTTATGCAGGTTCACAGGATCAAGGCTTCCAGATCGCCGATCAATTTGATCAGCCGGGAGCCGTAGCTTTCGATCAGGTCATCTCAGGCGACTACGGACACATCGTTTTTTCAAACAATGGGCAATCCCTGTGGACGGTTTATCCCGGCGGCTGGGCTACTTTTTATGAATATCCCAGTTCGGGCAGCATACAAGCTTCTTTTAATCTGGACTCGTCCGAAGAATCCGTTTGGCTACCGCCACTGATGGGCAGCCCTTTTCCCAACGACAAGGCCGCCTATATGGCTGGGGGCAATATCAACGGAGGTTCCGGCTCCTACATCATCCGCATGGAACCACAGGGTGGACAAGTTTTTACCAGTCAGCTCAATTTCAATTTCTCTCTGGAATCCGGTGGTGGGCAAGTATCTGCTTTAGCCACAGCAGTCAATGATCCGGATACCTGGTATGCAGCAACCACCAATGGCCGCTTTTTTCACTCTGTTGACCAGGGCAGCAGTTGGTCACAAAGCATCAATTTTTTACCCGAAGGGCATTACCTGTATGGCCAGGCCATTTATCCCTATAAAAATACGCCTCATAAAGTATTGCTGGCTGGCAGTGGTTATTCCAATCCGCCCGTGTATGTATCCGTCAACGATGGCGAGTCTTTTTTTGCCATGTCCAACGGATTGCCACCTACCCTTGTATTCGAATTGGCTGGCAATGCCGATGATAGCCGTATTTTTGCAGCTACCGAAGCCGGGCCTTTTGTCTATATCGCCGAACAAGGCGAGTGGATGGATTTGACGGCAGCCTGTGCGCCTGTGCAAACTTACTGGTCGGTCGAATTTTTGGAAGAACAAAATATTGCCCGCTTTGGTACCTATGGGCGCGGCATTTGGGATTTTGTGTTGGATGAACCCAATGTTACCAAGCCATCCCCACTGCCATTATCGCTAAAGGTTTTCCCTAATCCTGCCCGCGAGGAGCTCCAACTACAAGCACCGAGTAGTGGCTGGCGCTTGCAATTGCTGGATAAAACGGGTCGGATGGTTTACCAGGAATCCAATATACAAGATACCTGGCGGTGGAATTGCGCCCATTTGCCCAGGGGCTTGTATTTATTGCGATTGGAAAAACAAGGGCAAGTGTTGGTGCATAAAATCGTATTGATGTAGCCCCTTTTTTAAAAAATCACTTTCCGATTTGTTGGTACGCATTCGCCAACTCCATTGTTTTTTGTTGCAAAAAAATCAACAATTGCGTCCGATCTTTGATGGGTAAGGAGGCAAAAGGAATGGGTTCTCCTATGGTGGCTTTTAGTTTTCGGCCAATCTTATTGCGCACTTCATTCAGCAAAAGGCCCAAACGCAAGGCCATACTGAATTGGCTGACTATCTGAAACAATCGGCTGTTTTGGCCGTGGAAATACACGGGTACGACAGTTGCCTCTGTTTGTAAAATCAGCTTGGTAATGAATCCTTTCCAGGCAGAATCAGTGGCTTTACCCCAGGGGCGAGGAGAAGTTGACACAGCACCTGCCGGAAAAATAGCCAGCGCTTCGCCTGCTTTCAGGCGTTCCAAAGCTTGGGTTCTGGATTGCAAATTCGTGGCCAGCGCTTCCTTTGTTTCCCGAAAATCGATGGGTAACAAATAGGGTGCCAAGCGTTCATCGCGCAGTAATAATTCATTTACCATGATGGAGAACCGCGTCCTGACTTTGGATACCAACAAGCCCAATAGCAGTCCATCCACAATGCCAAATGGGTGGTTGGCCACAAAAAGTAAAGGCCCCGTTTTCGGAATGTTTTCCAACATGGCTTCATTGCATTCAAACTGAATTTCCAGCCGATCAATTACATTTTGCCAAATGGCTTCTGCTTCGTCGGGTACGCCTTTCCACAAGCCATTATACATCTTTTCCAGCCGTTTCCTGCCACTGGTGAACTCCACCAATTGGATCAAAAAACGTTTTGCGAGCGGATCGCTCTCGGAGGAGTAGGTGAATTTGACAGGCATACGTGAATATTCTTGTTGCGGGTAAGTTTTACTTGATTAGATGAAACCCCTCAAATAGTGTTCTGGCTTCACAGGGCAAATGTCGTTAAGTTTTAATTCTATGGATAGCCTGATAGGGACGCGAGAATTGCTCGAGTACTAAAATAAAAAGGTGCATTTGATTTGGGTGTGATCACACCAACTCCACTATACGCCGAATACGCAGCACCAATTCCACTGGTTTAAAGGGTTTGGTCAAAAAATCTTGAAACCCCAGGCGCAGCGCCTCCAGCACCAGTTCTTCATCTTCCAGATCGGCCATGGCGATCATGGGCACATCTGTCCCGATTTCCTGATGGACAAAATCCAGCAATTCAGCAGTACGGATGCCTGGCAGGTTCAAATCGGCAATGATTAAATCTGGTTGGGCTTGCCGGATCAGTTCTTTGGCTTTTTTGCCATTTTGGGCAAGAAACAGCGAATAACCTTGTTTTTGCAAGCGAAACTTGAGCGCAGTCAAAAGCACTTCTTCGCCTTCGCAGACGAGAATTTTACTGGCGATTTTTGTTGTCATAAGAATTGGGAGGTATGTAGTATTTCCTCGTGGCCGTCTATTGCACCGGCTCTGCTTTATAAATGAAATAATCGGTTTTTCCTTGCCAGGGCATAGCTTTGTATTTTTGCCGATAGTGCAGTTTCACTTGTTTCCCTTCAAATTGCTGCAATTGCTGATAAATGTCTTTCTTATAAACAGAAAACTCCCAGATATTACCGCTTACGCCATCGGCACTCTGTTGAAAGCCGCCCAAATTGAGCTGGCCTTCATAGGTTTTATAGATGACGCCTTTTCTCGATATTTTGATCAAGGTGCCGGCTCTGGTGCCATCGCTGTACGTCCAATTACATACCCACAGATAGACACCACCCCCTACTACAGCCAATAAGAGCAATATCATAAAAAAGCGCTTTACCCAACCGCCGACGGTCTTAGCGCCATCTTTTACCACCTGAGTAAATTCACTCATACATTCGGTTTTTGTTTATGCCGGACAAGATACAATCTTTTCAGCAGCTTTAAAATGGTAGCTGCGATAATTCGACATTTCCGCCGCTGAAGATGATTCCTGTTTTTTTTCCCTCAAATACAGCCGGATGTTCGAGGATAGCAGCCAGCGGTACAGCCCCTGAAGGTTCAACGACGAGCTTCATCCGCTCCCAGATCAGCCGCATGGCCTGGATGATTCCGGCTTCACTCACTGTAAAAATAGCATCCACCTCTTTCAGGATGATGTCAAATGTTTTGTCTCCCAGATTGGTGCGCAACCCATCCGCTATGGTATTGATGGTACTATTCTGTTGCCGCTGTTTGGTCGTAAAGGATCGCCAGGCATCGTCCACTTCCTTTGGTTCGGCACCAAAAACCTTGGTACCTGCCGAAAAATAACGGGTACTCAAGGCCGTTCCGCTCAGCAATCCCCCCCCGCCTACGGGAGCGATAATGATATCCAATGGCACAGGGGCATCTTCAATCAGTTCTTTGGCCGCCGTAGCCTGCCCGGCAATCACGTGGTAGTCGTTATAAGGGTGTATGAAATAAGCACCCGTTTCAGCGACGACTCGTTCTAAGTTTTTTTCACGCGCCTGCTGATTGTTTTCACACAACGTAATTTCTGCCTGATAAGCGCGGGTAGCGGCTACTTTAATGGCCGGAGAAACATCGGGCATCACGATATAAGCTGGCACGCCCAGCAATTGAGCGCTCAGCGCTACAGCTTGAGCATGATTGCCAGAGGAGTGGGTAGCTAAACCCCGAGCGCGCTGCTCATCGGATAGGCGCAAAGCAGCGCTGGCAGCACCCCGCATTTTGAACGCACCAATCTTTTGCAAATTTTCGCATTTGAAAAACAACTCAGCACCGCACAAGTCATTGATGCTTTTGTTGGTAAAAATAGGCGTGCGATGAATCATGGGGGCAATAGCCTCATGGGTTATTTCAATATCACTCGCGGTAGGTATTTGCGAAAGCACTTGTAATAGAGCCATTGTTGAAAAATGAAAATGATTTTTTTCTGTCTCCTTGAAAAGTCGTACCTTTATCGAAAACCAAAGATATGAAACTAATCACTTTTTGCGGGGCATTTTTCTTTTTGAGTCTATGTATCCCGTCTTGGTCTCAGTCTGGACAATCCACCTATTGCAATAATCGATTTGGATTTTGTGTGCAATATCCCGAAAGCTTGCGCCCCGTCCAAGATGCGGCCATCAACGGCGATGGGCTGACGCTGGAACTGGCGGGCAGCAGTATTACGGTTTCCGTATCCGGCTCCCATAATGCGATGGATTGGACACCGGAAAAAATTTACTACTATGCTCAGGAGGAGTTAGCCGATCGAGGTAAATCTGCGGTGCAAAAAATCCATGAAAAAGTAAATGATAAAGGGTTCGATGCCCTCCTTACCAGTGGGGAGCTTTATGAATATACCCGGATGTGGCTCTTGGACGAATCTTATCTGATCATCATCATCTCCGGAAAAAATACAGATAAAGCAATGATCGAACAACTGAGCCGGGAAGTTTCCGTTGAGTTTCAAAGTACAGCCCCGGAAAAATAAGTACCGACCATGGATTTTCTGGTCATTGGTGATCGCAGTATTTTTTACTACCTGTTGCTGATTATCATGTCTTTGGCCATTTTGCAAGCGCTGGTCATAGGTGGGCTTTTTTTCCTAAAACGATCCGGTGACCGCAGGGCCAATATTTTTTATGGCTTACTCCTCATCTCTTTTGGCTTGACCATCCTGCACAATTTGCTCAAAATCGCAGAAGTATATGAAGACTATCCCGCGCTGAGCTTTTTACCGCTTTATTTTACGCTGGCCTTCCCTACCCTGTTGTTTTATCATGTCAAATTGTACCTATACCCCACCTATCATTTTCAATGGTCGGATATAAAACACTTTATCCTGCCCTTGGGGCAGTTTTTATTTTTTGTCATCATTTTTTTAACTGCTGTAGAGTATAAAAGCGAATTGGACAGGCATTTTTTCAATCCTTTTTACGGCGCGATGGAGCAATTTTTTTACCTCAGCACTTTTTATGCCTATCTATATTTTGCCCATCGCTATATTCGACAAAAACGCAAGAGCTCCCACCAATCAAAAGCAGTGCGCCAAGTGTGGTATTTGGATACGCTGGTATCGGTTCTTTTTCTGTTGTTCAGTATTCATGCTATATTTGTCGTCACGGATTTTATCTGCTACGAATTTTTGAACATCAATTTGCGGTCGGTCAAAACTTTTGTAGCTTTAGGTATCTTGTCCTTTCTGGCGCTGGCTTTTTGGTTGGGCGTTTACGGCTTCCAGGTATTGTTCTGGGGCCGAAAAGTTTTTGGGAAACTGGAATAAATAACGCAGAAGAATTAAGTTCCCGATTTTGTCGTACCCCTAGCGGGCTCCGCTAGGGTAAGGACTTTGATCCATTGGGAAGTAATTTTTTGCACACTACTAAATCGTGTTATGATCAAAATTTATCTAACGCTCCTATTCATTTGCTGTTGCAGCTTATCTCCTGTTATTTCACAATGCTTCGATCAGATCATATCTAATGGCAGGCCGGTGGAAGCCTCAGCAACCCTTACAGGTGCTGCTGCTCAGATCGTAGATGGCAATCCCGGCTCGGTCTGGCAAAGTCCGCTTTCTGAACCACACTGGATTCAAGTCGATTTGGGTATCGTGCATCAGTTGTGTGCTTTCATATTGCAGTGGGGAGAAAGCGCCTATGCCACCGAGTTCGAAATACTGCTTTCAGAAGATGGTGAAAATTGGTCGCTCGCGGAAAGTTTCAGCGATAATCAAACCGTTGAGTTCTTGTTTGATGGCATCACCTGGTCTGCCCGGTATATTCGCATCAATGCCCTGGAAAGGTCAAACCCCTTCGAGGGTTTTATTTTGCGAGAAATCACCGCATTTGGCAGCATAGAAGCGCCCTGGCAACAGATTGACTTCCCCAACTTGCCCGATAGGCTTACCAGCGAAGGTACAATAACGCTTCAAGCAACAGCCACTTCTGGCCTTCCGGTGAGTTATTCGCTGTTATCTGGTCCCGCTGTAATAGATGGCGAAGCCCTGACTTTTACTGGGGGCAGCGGAACGATTTCGATTCAAGCGGAACAAGCAGGCAATGCCAGTTTCCATCCAGCGGAGCCAGTGGTACGCCAATTTGAAGTTATAGATCCAAGCGAAGTTTTTCCAGAAGCCATCATCACCAGCCCATCCTCACAATACGATGTTATCATGCCTGAAATCGGCAGGATGGTGCTTGGACTAAGAGGAAAAATAGAGCGCCCGGAATGGTTTTCCATCACCTCTGCCGAATTAGAATTGGATGGAGAACCCGTTGAATTGATCGTAGGTGCCGATGGCCATTATTATGCGTACTGGACGCCTGAAAGCTATGGCGATCATACTCTGACAGCAAAGGTTTATAGCAGCAACGGCAATAGTGCTACCCATACAAGTAACTTTTCAATCATTCCATCTGCTGAAGACATCAGCGTACGCGCTTTTGACCACGATGAAGTGATTGCCTTTGTGAATTTTTCTTACGCTGAGCACTTTGAACTCCCGTCCCACCTCGGTGCTTATGATAAAATAACGGCCCACCTGAGCATTACTTGCCCCAGCATCGGTTGCGACCCCTGGGACAGACTGGCCCACGTTGAAGTCAGGAAGCCCAATGGCGAATGGGTAGAAATCATTCGGTACATTACCCCTTATGGCGTTGAATGTACCCATAGCGTTGATGTTACTCCTTATGCTACGCTCTTGCAAGGTAAGCCGGAATTTCGGATGAGTATTGGCACTTATCAGCAAGGTTGGGCCTTTACACTTGACCTGGATTATGAGGCGGGCACGCCGCCTTATCGCTATTCGCATGTGGAACGCCTTTGGTATGGATATCACCCCTTTGGCGACCTCGGCAATATTCAACCCGCTGATACTTTTTCCGTAAGCTTTCAACCAAATGTGGAAAAAGCCACGCTACAACTGGTCGGTACTGGCCACGGCTGGGGCCCAAATAACACCCAAAATGCAGCAGAGTTTCACGATGCTACGCACCACATTCTGATCAATAATCAAGCTGTATTCAGCCACCACAATTGGACACAGTGCGATCCCAATCCCGATGGTTGTCAGCCCCAAAATGGTACCTGGTATTTTTCCAGAGCAGGTTGGTGCCCCGGCGCTATTTCCCCTTTTTTCGAATACGACCTGAGCAGCTATATTCCACAAGTCAACCTGAGCTTGTTTTATCGGATGAACCAAGGGTATATCGATTATTGCCACCCCAATAACCCCCTTTGCAATTTCGAGACCTGCGCCAATTGCAATGATGGTTTTAATCCGCACCTCGTCATGGCCAGTAATTTGATTACCTACAGCGATACACCCATTGAAGACAACGTGCTCAGTAGCCAGGCCAATATTTCTGGCGCCCCTTTTTCCGATCTGGATTTCAGGGTTTTTCCAAATCCGGGCAATGGAAAATTTTCGCTGGAGTTGTACCAACAGGTGGCCAACTGCCAAATCACCATTTTCAATGCTACAGGCCAGGCCATTTACAATAGCTTACTGACAGATGTGCCCATTGGCCAGATTCAGGTGATGGATATCAGCCAGGAAGCACCTGGTTTTTATTGGCTGATGATGGCAACCGACAAAGGCTACGCCGCAGAAAAGTTGATCCTGCGCTGATATTTTTGAAGTTTTCAAAAAATAGCTACTGCCCTTTTTGCAAAGCCCAACAGCTATTGGTAACTTTGCATCCCGTAATTAAGGCAACTGGATGTTTGTGCATCCTCAAAGTATTTTTAAATGACAAAATACATCTTTGTTACGGGAGGCGTTACTTCTTCTTTGGGAAAAGGTATCATTGCCGCTTCTTTAGCCAAAATCCTTCAGGCTAGGGGCTTTTCCGTTACCATCCAAAAATTCGATCCCTACATTAATGTCGATCCGGGTACCCTCAACCCCTACGAACACGGCGAATGCTATGTGACCGACGATGGGGCAGAAACGGATTTGGACTTGGGACATTACGAGCGGTTTTTAAATCGCCCCACCTCGCAAGCCAACAACGTCACTACTGGTCGAATCTATCAGACCGTCATCCAAAAAGAAAGGGCGGGGGATTATTTGGGAAAAACCGTACAGGTCATTCCCCACATCACAGATGAAATCAAAAGACGGGTACAACTACTCGGAGAAACCAACACCTACGACCTGGTCATTACCGAATTGGGAGGTACCGTTGGCGACATCGAGTCTTTGCCCTATCTGGAAGCCTTACGGCAAATGCGCTGGGAATTGGGCACTGATAACTGCCTGGTGGTACACCTGACCCTGATTCCTTATCTGAGCGCTGCTAAAGAACTCAAAACCAAACCCACGCAACACTCCGTCAAAGAATTGCTAAATACTGGTATCCAGCCCGATATTTTGGTTTGCCGCACAGAGTATTCCATTTCCATGGAAATACGCCGCAAGCTGGCGCTTTTTTGCAATGTAGATGTCGGTTCGGTTATAGAAGCCATCGATGCAGACAGTATTTATGATGTGCCGCTGCTGATGTTGAAAGAAAAACTAGACGCTGTGGTCATCAGTAAGTTGCGCTTAAAGGATCGTAAAGAGCCCGATTTGCGCATTTGGAAAGAATTTTTGAGCAAATTGAAAAATCCGACCCGCGAAGTGCGAATCGGGTTGGTGGGTAAGTACAACGAATTGCAAGACGCCTACAAATCCATCCACGAAGCCTTTGTCCATGCGGGCGCTATCAACGAGTGCAAAGTAGTGGTCGAACCCATCCATGCCGAGCAATTGGAGGGCAGCTTTGAAGCAGTAGCCAAGCGCTTGGAAGATTTGGATGGTGTTTTGGTTGCGCCTGGGTTTGGCGAGCGGGGTATTGAGGGCAAAATCAAAGCCATCCGCTTTGTCCGAGAAAATCAGGTACCCTTTTTTGGAATTTGCCTAGGCATGCAATGCGCAGTAGTTGAATTTGCCCGTCATATCATGAACTTGGGGGATGCTTCTTCAACAGAAGTGAATCCAAAAACTTCCCATCCGGTTATCGATTTGATGCCAGAGCAGAAAAAAATAACCGACAAAGGCGGTACGATGCGATTGGGCGCTTACCCTTGTGAGTTGAAACGCAAAACCAAAGTCAGCCAGGCTTATAGCTCTATAAAAATAAGCGAACGACACCGCCACCGTTACGAATTCAACAACCATTATCTGGAAGATTTTGAAAAGGCGGGCATGGTATTTTCCGGTATCAATCCTGAATCCAAGTTGGTAGAAATCGTTGAATTGAAAGATCACCCTTGGTTTGTAGGAGTGCAATTCCACCCAGAGTTGAAAAGTACCGTGGAGAACCCGCACCCACTTTTCGTGGCCTTTGTAAAAGCCAGTTTGGAAAAAAAATACGGCAAATAGCCTGTGAAACCAATTTATGCCATACAAGCGCTATTCCTGGTAGGGGTTTGCCTGTTGAATTGGGCCGCTTGGCATCATCCTTTTTTTTGGGACACCATTCAATTGGGCGCCAAACACGCGCATTGGTATTATGAAAACCAATTTGCCCACCTCTTATTGCCCGATGAAATTGACAGTGGTCATCCGCCTTTTTTTGGCATGTTATTGGCTGGTGTCTGGCTTATTTTTGGTAAAAGCTTGCTGGTCAGTCATGCGATGATGTTGCCTTTTTTGTTGGGCATTACCCTGCTTTTGTTCCGGTTAGGCCAATACCTGACTAGCCGGGAGCAGGCCTGGATACTGCCTGTGCTGGTTTGGGCAGATCCCGTTTTTTTGGGTCAAAGTGTATTGGTTAGTCCCGATATAGTGCTGGTTTTCGGCTTTTTATGCTGCCTGATTGGAATTTTGGAAAAGCGGAATAGCGCTATTTTAGTAGGCGCCTTGATCCTAGCGGCCATCAGCACGCGGGGTATGATGACGGTTGCTTTGTTGTATGTCCTTGACCTAATCATGCAACCTGATCGGCGCATCCAAACGCTTATTCAGCGGGCATGGCCTTATGTGCCATCGGGCTTACTGGCACTGGCTTTTTTGATTTACCATTATCAGGTAAAAGGCTGGATCGGCTATCATGAAGCCTCGCCCTGGGCTTATAGTTTTCAAAAAGCTACAGGATCGGAGTTGGTCAAAAATGGGGCTATCTTGGGCTGGCGCATGCTCGATTATGGCCGTATATTCATCTGGTTAGGGCTGGCATTTATTTTATTTCGCCATCAACTGGCCAGGTTGTGGTCATCAGCCGCTGGCTTTCGCCAAATGACGGTCTTGTTTTTATTGACGATACCCGCCTTGTGCAGCACCTTTTTGTTGTACAAAGGGCTTCAGGGCTATCGCTATTTACTGCCCGTATTTTTGAGCCTTACTTTCGTATTTGTGGCTGCTTTGGGGCATACACATCTACCCAAACTGTGGAAAAACGCCATTCTTGGTATGGCGATCATTGGCCTATTGACCGGTAATCTTTGGATTTATCCCGATAAAATTTCACAAGGTTGGGATGCCACCCTGGCGCATTGGCCTTACTACCAATTGCGGCAAGATATGCTCCATTACCTGGAAAATGAAGGCATCCCCTTGGCCGAAGTAGGCACTGCCTTCCCCGAAATAGGCCCCTTGAAATACAAAGACCTCAGCGAGCGGGAAGATGGGCTAAGCGAAAAGGATTTCAACAGTAGTCAATACCTCCTGTATTCTAATGTAATGAACGATTATACCGACGAAGAGATCGACCAATTGCAAACAGAGGATTGGCAAGAGCTGCGGCGCAAGCAAAAAGGCGGTATTAAAATGATTTTGTACAAAAGAAACTGATATGCGTAAACTCAGCCTCAAGGAACTCAACCGGGTAAACATAGCCCAATTCAAGGATCAGCCCAAAACGCCACTGGTGTTGGTGCTGGATAATATCCGCTCGGCGCTGAATGTAGGCGCGGCCTTTCGCACTGCCGATGCATTCTCATTGGAAAAAATATTCCTCTGCGGCATTACCGCTATCCCACCCCATCGCGAGATTCTGAAAACGGCCATAGGTGCCACAGAATCGGTAGCTTGGGAACATGCGGAAGACGTGGTTGAGTTGGTTCAATCGTTGCGGGAAGATGGTTATACGATTTTGGGGGTAGAACAGGCCGACCAACGCACTTGGCTTCAGGATGTCCGCATAGATAAAACGGAAAAATATGCCCTCCTTTTTGGCAATGAGGTGGAGGGACTGGATGATCGACTGATGCCCCTATTGGATACTTGTGTGGAGATCCCCCAATTTGGCACAAAACATTCGCTCAACATTTCCGTTTGTGTGGGTATAGTTACCTGGGAACTTTTCAAGCAATGGCGGCTGGAATGAAATTAGTGGATAGCGGGTGGCGGTTAGACGGTGTGAGTGTGACTAGGTTTGGCTCGCTTGCCCTCATTGAAACCAGCCCGTCTTCTCCCGCGTTTTTCGCGGTATCAGCCGGATAAAAAACCACCCGCCTCCCGCTTTCAGCGGAATTCGCCCGCCCGGCCCGCCCGACCGGATCAATCCGGGCGGGACGACTCCGGATCGGACGGGGGCAGGGAAACCATAAACCTATCCACCATGCTTCACCCATCGCCTATTCGATACATTGACCACTTCAACGCCTTTCCAGCAATCAGAGCGGTAGAAAGCACCCGTCATGGAGGGGTGAGTACAGTGCCTTATGCATCGCTCAATCTAGGCATTTATACAGACGACGACCCCGAGGATGTAGCCCAAAACCTGGCTATCCTCTGCCAACACCTCGGAATCAATAAGGATCGCCTCGCCTCATCCCATCAGGTGCACGACAACAAGGTGTTGCATGTCGAGACTCCAGGTCACTTCGAAGGCTATGATGCACTCATCACCAACCAACCCGATGTATTTCTTGCAGTAACAATTGCCGATTGTACGCCCATACTTATTTTTGACCCTATTAAAAAATCCATTGCAGCCGTACATGCCGGCTGGCGAGGTACCGTAAAACAAGTAGTAAGGGCTGCCATAGATGAAATAACCAAGGCATTTGGCACCAATCCAGGTCATTGCTTTGCTTACGTTGGTACTTGCATCGACGGCGATTCTTATGAAGTGGATCATGAAGTAGCCAGCCATTTTCCCGCAAGTTGTAAAAAGGCTTTGCCGAACAACAAATTTCTAGTGGACCTAAAAGTAGCCAACAAGCTGCAACTTCTGAAGGCTGGTATTCCTCAATCGCAAATTGCCATATCACCTTACAGCACTTTCTTGGATAATGAACATTTCTTTTCTCATCGCAAGGAAAAGGGGCTGACTGGACGAATGATGGCGGTTATTGGTCTCAAGAAACTTGACACATAGTGAAATTTATACTAACTTGCGGGGTTAAAAGCAGGATTTTTATGCAAATGGATATTGGTGCCTATATTGGCGAGTTACTATACGAACGGGAAGTCATCCATGTGCCCGGTTTGGGTGCTTTTGTGTCAAAATACAAACCCGCTGTCATTGACCAGATACAAGGACAGATTTTTCCACCTTCTAAGGAAATTAGTTTTGACCCCAATCTGGTGATGGACGACGGCTTGCTGTACAACTTTATACGGCACAAGCACCAATTGCCTGCTTCCGAAGCGCAAAGCGTCCTGGATGACTATATAGGCCAAATCAGGGCTGCCATTGATCGTCGGGAGATCGTCGTTTTCCCTAGAGTCGGTCGCTTGTATAAAGACTATGAAAGAAAATTGCAGTTTCTGCCCGACAGCACCAACTTCAATACCGAATCGTTTGGATTGCCAACCATAGAGTTTTATCCCGTCAGCCGACAAGACAATGGTAAAGCGGCAGCGGCCAATTCATCTACAACGCCTTCCAAAAAAGCAGAGTCCAAATCGGATCATGCCTTCCGAACAGGCTGGAGTAGCCTGGTCAACAAGCTATTGAATAATAGCCTGGTTATTGCGATCACTTTAGCGGTCATAGTGGTGGCTTTCACTATATTTCTGCTCATTGACAACCAAAAGGCAACGAGCACGGCTGATGTCGTCCCAACAGCGCGGGTAAATGTGCGCCCCACTTTACAAGAAAATAGCGCCAATGAGGCCATTGAAGATGAAGATGCCTTACAAGAAAACGCTCAAGGCAGCGACGATGCATCGGGCGGAGATGAAACAGCAAGCCTCGATTCGGAGACTCCTACCTACTCACCCGATCAAAAGTATGCCATCATCAGCATAGGTGTATTCGGCAATGAAGACAATGTGCAACGCCTCGTCAAACGCATCTTTGAGGCAGGCTATGAAGCCTACACCGAACAACAAGGCAAACTCACCAAGGTCGGCATACGCACTGCTTATGAAAATGAAAAAGAGTTGGAACGCATCCTGGAAAATGTACGAGATCGTTTTGAACCCGATGCCAAGGTGATAAAAAAATGACCTTGTTTAAAGCCTTTAGTTCCAGGAATAAGCCCTAAGTTTATGCCCCTAAATCAACTATTATGCTAGGCTTACGCACCGTTATTTACAAAGTTGGCGATTTAAAAAAAGCCAAGGACTGGTATGCTGCAGCTTTTGATACAGCGCCTTATTTCGATGAAGATTTTTATGTAGGATTTGACATTGGCGGCTACGAATTGGGATTGCAGCCCGAGGAGGAAAGCCCTGATAACAAAGCAGAAAGCGTATTGGCCTACTGGGGAACCAACAACTTACAACTCATTTTTGACCGACTGCTGGCCTTGGGTGCTACCGAACACGAATCACCTACCGATGTCGGGAGCGGCATACAGGTAGCCAGCCTGAAAGACCCCTGGGATAATATTATCGGGATCATCTACAATCCGCATTTCAAAGTAAAGTAGGGCGCTGAAAAAGTTAAGTTAAAAACCTCAAATTGATTCTAATCTATCCGAAAATAACAATTTTCGTACATTTGTCCCATATAGTAGCGCAGAAAAATTAAGCTCCCGATTTTGTCCTTACCCTAGCGGGCTAAGCGGTTCATTTTAAGTTTGTCCCTAAGGTAAGATCAGGAAGTCATTTTTTGCACACTACATAGCCTTTTTGGTTAACAACAAAACAATATAGCATTGCTGCAGGGACAGAAGGTTGGCATCATTGGAGCAGGAAGTTTCGGAACGGCAATTGCCAATTTGCTAGCCTATAATGTGGATGTTCTGCTCTATAGCCGCAAAGCCGATCTGTCCCGTCAAATCAACGAAACGCGCCAAAACCTGGGAGTCGTGCTTTCTGATCGCGTCACAGCGACCAATGATTTGCAGGAAGTGGCGGAAAGTTGCACCCTGCTCTTTCCCGTAGTTCCATCGGAGAGTTTCCGCAATATGATGCGTTACCTCAGCCCTTATCTGCGCCCTTATCACATCATCATACACGGCACGAAAGGGTTGGATACGCCCGACCTGGCAAGCGTGATGGCTACCGATAAAATGATCACCCGAAAGGATGTTCATACCATGAGTGAGGTGGTACTACAAGAAAGCGTGGTCAGGCGGGTGGGCTGCCTATCGGGGCCCAACCTAGCTCAAGAAATATTAGAAGGTTTGCCTACAGCAACGGTAATTGGCAGCAATTACAATGAAGTAATAGAGCTGGGAAAAGCTGTTTTGAGCAGCCGTGTTTTCCATGTCTTTGGCACAAACGATATATTGGGCGCCGAACTCGCAGGTGCCTTAAAAAATATCATCGCCATTGGCTCCGGTATTTTAAAAGGCAAATCGTACGGAAAGAACCTTCAGGCCATGCTGATTACCAGAGGTCTGATAGAAATGACCCGCTTTGGGATCGCTATGGGATCGACGCATTCCGCTTTTTTCGGCACAGCCGGTATTGGCGATTTGATAGCGACTGCCACCAGTAAGAAAAGCCGCAATTTCACTTTTGGCTATCGCTTGGGGCAGGGTGAATCCATCCAAGCCATTCAAAGTACCATGCCAGAGTTGGCCGAGGGGGTTCGAACGCTAAGCATAGCTTTTCAATTGGCAAAATATTATAAATTGCACGTTCCCATTACGAATATGCTCTACAAGGTCGTATTCGAGGGATTTGAATTTGATAGGGCCATGGATTTTCTCATGACCTATCCATATGATGTCGATGTCGATATTTTCTAAAACCAATTCAGCATAATGAACAGTCTGATTCAGAAAGCCACCCCGCATGCCCTAGCCCTTGTTGTATTTTTAGTGGCTTGCGCTGCGTATTTTTACCCTCAGCTACAGGGTAAGGTGCCTGATCAAAGCGATATCAACCAATACCGGGGCATGTCGCAAGAGGTGCGAAAATTCAAAGAAGAAACGGGTAAAACTTCCCTTTGGACCAATGCCATGTTTGGGGGCATGCCCACCTATCAGATCAATACTGTAAGTGAAGGGAACAACCTCAAAATACTCGACAGACTGGGTACCCTGGGTATCAAAGCACCCATTGGCCGTTTTTTTGTCGCCATGCTGGGTTTTTATATTCTGCTGGCGCTATTAGGCGTCAATCAGTGGCTGGCGATTATAGGCGCCCTGGCCTTTGGATTGACCACCAACAACCTGATCCTGTACGAGGCCGGGCACGAAACCAAATTGAAGGCCATCTCCTACTTGCCCCTGGCTACAGCGGGTATTTTGCTGGCTTTCCGCAAACAATACCTCTTGGGCGGCTTGGTTTTTGCCATAGGATTGGGATTGAACGTCATGGCCAACCACGTGCAAATGACCTATTATTTTTTCTTAACCTTGCTGTTTTTTGGTGTAGCCCAACTCATCTACAGCTTGCAGCAAAAGGAATTACTGCACTTCGGTAAAGCCGCGCTGGTATTGATCGTAGGCGGCCTACTAGCCCTAGGCTCTACTGCCTCCAACCTTTGGATCACCTACGAATACTCCAAAGACACCATGCGCGGAGAACCCATATTGAAACCAGAGGGTGAACCCCAAAGTAGCAGCGAGACCGATGGCCTGGCCTGGGATTATGCCATGCAGTGGAGCAATGGAACGCTCGACTTGTTTGCTTCGTTTATCCCCGGCGTAGCAGGCGGCGGCAGTCAGGAAACAGTTGGGGCTAACTCCGCTGTGGTCAAAGATTTGAAAAGAAAGGGTGCCAATATTCCCAATGAAATTCCCGCACCGCTTTACTGGGGTGCACTTCCTTTTACCAGTGGCCCCATTTATTTCGGCGCAGTCGTCGTTTTCTTGTTTCTCATGGGTTTGGTATTGGTAAAAGGCCCCGTCAAATGGTGGCTGGCACTGGGCACACTGCTCACCCTACTGCTCTCTATGGGTAAAAACCTGGAAGGTTTCAATCGCTTCTTTTTTGACGTAGTGCCTTTGTACAACAAATTCAGAACCCCCAATTCGATATTAAGTGTCACTGCTTTTCTGGTACCTGCACTGGGCTTTCTAGCCATGAATGAAGTGCTAAAAGAAAAACCGGATAAAGCGGCTATCCAGAAAGCCCTTTTGGTGGGCGGGGGTATAGCAGCACTGATCAGCCTCTTCTTTGCCCTCATAGGCCCTTCTATGTTCAGCTTTAGCAATCCAGGAGATGCTCGCTATGAAGAAGCGGGGTACAGCATTGAAGCCATTATGGCCGATCGCCAGTCGCTGATGCGCCGCGATGCTTTCCGCTCTTTTTTATTGGTCGCCTTGAGCGCTGGCTTGATTTGGGCTTATATCAATGAAAAGATCAAATCTTCGGGTATGCTGTTAGCTGGCATTGGCATATTATGCCTGTTCGATATGTGGACGGTCGGCAAGCGCTACCTGAATGAAGACTTGTTCAAATCCAAATCTCAATACCAAGCCAATTTTCGCCCGCGGCCAGTAGATGAGCAGATTTTACAGGACACCGACCCCAACTACAGGGTTTACGACGCCACCGTCAACCCCTACCAATCTGCTTCGGCTTCTTATTTCCACAAATCGGTAGGGGGGTATCACGCGGCCAAATTGCAGCGCTATCAAGATATGATAGACCGCCATTTGAGTAAAAACAATTACAGCGTGCTCAACATGCTCAACACCCGCTATTTTATTGGCACGGGGCCTGATGGGCAGCCTACGGTTCAACGCAACCGACAAGCGCTGGACAACGCCTGGTTTGTAGGCAGCATTCAGATGGTCAATTCGGCTAATGAAGAAATTGACGCGCTGACCGATTTCAACCCCGATTCCGTGGCTTTTGTCCATCAGGAGTTTCAGGACTATGTCAAAGGATTCAATCCGGTAAAAGGTGGCAGTATCAACCTCACCAGCTATGAACCCAACCACCTAACCTATAAAAGCACTGCTGAAAACGAGCAATTTGCCGTTTTTTCTGAAATATGGTATGGCCCTGATAAAGGCTGGCAAGCCTACGTGGACGGTCAACCTGTGGAACATATCCGCGCCAATTACATCTTGCGCGCCATGCGCATCCCGGCGGGAAATCACACCATTGAATTCCGTTTTGAACCCAAGTCCTTCCAAAAAGGCAAGATGGTGTCCCAAGTTTTTTCTTCTATCCTGTTGCTTGGCTTTTTGGGCTTTTTGGGCTACCGCTCTTACGAATGGTACAGCAGCCCTGCCCCATCTAAGCCAGCAGCGCCCAAGCCAGAGAAAAGTCCGGCCGCCCCTACTGCAACTGCCCGTAAACCGCGCAAGAAAAAGTAGGCCGTGAACAGGCTAGCTGTCGTCGTTCCTTATCGCTTTGTGCCTCCTGTCAACGGGGGGCACAAAGCAGCTTTTGGCCTATGCGCTTTTCTAGCCAAGGAGGTAGAACTATCCGTCCTCTCCACCCAATCGAATGATGAAAAAAACGCGCCCTTCCCGCTATTCCCGCTCTTTGAAGATGGTTTTTTAAAGTATATCAACCCATTGAATGCCTGGAGGTGCTACCGTTTTTTTAAAAAAAATAAAATTGAAGCCTGTCTGACCCATCAGCATTTTATTGCGATCATTTTATTTCCAGTTGCTTGTTTATTAAAAATACCATTGTATATTTATGCGCAGAATTTAGAATACCAGCGGTTCAGAAGTATGGGGAAAAGTTGGTGGCCGCTTGTTTTCCTCACAGAATGGATCGCCTATAAATTGGCCAACCATATTTTTTTTATTTCCCCCGATGAGCTAATGCCAGCTCAAACTCATTTTAACCTCCCCAAATCCAAATGCAGCGCGCTTCCTTATGGTACTTGGTACTTGGCTTCCCCTAAACATTCATTAGAAACGCGACAACGCGTGCGCCAAAGGCATGGCTATAGCGAAAATGAGTTGATCATCATTTTTTTCGGCCCCCAAAGTTATCAGCCCAATTTGGAAGCCGTAGAAAAAATCATTACCGAAATCAACCCCTGCCTGGCTAAGCAAATGGGGGAGCGCCCTTATCGTTTCATCATTTGCGGCGGTGGCTTGCCGGCACGATATGAGCAGTTAGCAGGGTATAAACAGGTGGATTATTTGGGTTTTGTAGAAAATATTGACGACTACGTGTTGGCAGCCGATTTGATGCTGAATCCTATTCGTTCAGGAGGGGGAGTGAAAACTAAGTTGATAGAGGCCATTGCTTTGGGTAAAACAGTTATTTCCAGCTATACTGGTGCTTTGGGGGTTGACGCCACGCTTTGCGGAGAAAAATTGGTGCTGGTGCCCGACCACGATACCGAGGCATATGCCCAAGCACTGATGAAGGCTGCCGAAAAGAAATCAAGCCCCACCCCTACATCTTTTTATGCGTTTTACTACTGGGGAAACACCATAAAGACCATCACAGCAGTAATGAGGGGCAAATAGATGTGAATAATTCTAAGAAACCGCTATTTTAGAGCCATCACAGTTTTAAAACTAATGTTCAGTTATTTTTGGCAAAAAATTACAAATATAGGGGTAGATGAACAGCTAAAAGCCAGGGAGGTCATCCGGGTGCGTCTGCTGAACCAAGTCATATCATTGGCTTTCATCACTTCGCTGCTCACCTTGGTCACCTACCTTTGGACCTGGGAAAGTACCACCATTATCTTTACGACGCTGGTCAATATTCTGGTGGAGTTATCGGGTTACGTACTGCACCATTACAGAAAATATCAGACCGCCCGCTTTATTGCTTGTTTTGTTTTTCCCACCGTCATAGCCATGCATGTTGTAATACTGGGAGGTAATTTTGGAGAAACCAATATATTTGCCGCCTTTGCGGTAACAGCCTTTCTATTGTACGAGAATAAACGCTGGGTACAATTCAGTGCCATCGCCTATATCTGCCTGCTTTTTACCTTTTCAAAACTATACGCTATTCAGGCATTTTCACTCGAATCCGTTGCGGCCAATCCTTATGATGAAATCATCACCTTTCCGATGATTTTGATTATATTAGGCTGGATATTGTATTTGTATCAACGAGAAAAAAAGACTTATGAGGTAAAAAACAAACAATTGATCTATGATCTGGAAGTTAAGAACAAAGAACTCAGCCAATTGAACAGCGAACTGGATCAATTTACCTATACCGCTTCACACGATTTAAAAAGTCCACTTCGAAATATCCGCAGCCACCTGGATATCATCGATCGCAAAATCAAGCGAAAATCGTACGAAGAACTAGAGCTTGACCTCCATTTTGCCAAAGATGGCGCCAACAAGATGTATGCCCTGGTGAGCGACATCCTCGAATACAAGCGAATCAGCGCCCAGGCAGAAGGATTTGAGCCAGTCAATTTAAATTTGTTATTCGTAGAAGCGCTTGCCCATTTGCATAATGCTATCACGCTTAAAAACGCACTGGTCGAGTCCGTTGAATTGCCCACCATCCATGCTAGAAAAAGCGATTTTTTAGTGCTGCTTATCAATTTAATCGACAATGGCGTAAAATACAATGAATCGCTTATTCCTAGTATCCGAATAGACTACCTAAAAGGTAAAAATCACTTTCAGCTTCGATTTTCAGATAATGGTATAGGGATTGAGGAAGTCTATTTTGAAGTTATTTTCCAATACTTCAAACGACTGCACAACGACTCCAAATATCCCGGAACGGGCATAGGTTTAGGATTGTGCCATAAAATCGTCCAATACTACCAGGGAAAAATTTTCCTAAACTCTGTTCCAGACAAAGGATCTACTTTTATTGTCGAATTGTCCAACGACCTCCTGTTGCACAAAGAGGTGCCCCTGAGTATGGAAAATTCCGAAATTTAAGATGCGTCGAATGCCCAAGTGGTGTGCAAAAAATTACTTCCCTATTTATCCTAGCGGACACACTTAAAATGAACCGTTTAGCCCGCTAGGGTATGGACAAAATCGGGAACTTAATTTTTCTGCGTTACTAAATAAAGCTAACTTTACAGCCTTTTACCAGGCAACAGACCTGCCTCATCCAGCAGGCCACACAAGTATATCAATCTCATTATGAATATTTTACAAAGCATATTGCAATCCAAAACCCTGGAACGAGCCAAACGTTACTGGGGCAAAAAAACAGGCTTGCACATCCGTTTGAAACGATTTACGCCATCGGCCAGCGAAGAGATGCGCACCGCCATGTTGCTCCAGCACATGGGCATTACCCATGTCATTGACATCGGCGCCAATACCGGGCAATTTGCCGAATCGCTTTACGACTTTGGTTATACAGGACACGTGGTTTCCTTTGAGCCAGTCAGCACAGCATACCAACAGGTAGTAGCACGCAGTAAAAAATACCCCAACTGGCAAGTGGCCGAGCGCTGCGCCATCGGCAGCGAAAACGGAACTATTGACATTCACGTTTCTGATGACACCGTTTTTAGCTCCATTTTGGGCATCAAAGACAGCTACGTGGCACACAATCCCAAGTCAAAAATCATCAGAACGGAAAAAACACCCGTTTATGCATTGGATGAGATCGCCCATCAATACATCCAAGGCGATCAGGCGCGTATTTTGTTGAAAATTGACACCCAAGGCTATGAAAAACAGGTGCTGGACGGTGCTCAGCAATTCATTAATCGGGTATCGGGATTAAAAATTGAAATGCCCCTCTACCCCATTTATGAAAACGCCCAGTTCAACTTTTACGATATTGTTGACTACGTTAAGGAAAAAGGATTCCAACCTTATAGTTTCCATGTAGAAGGCGTTGACCTGAATACCGGTAGGGTCAATACGATTGATGGTTTATTTTTCAGAGATTAAAAGCATGCACTACGTTGTTGTCATACCGGCCTACAATGAGGCTGATTTTATAGGTCGCACCCTGGATGCACTGGTCGAACAAGAGCATTTGCCCCGGCAATTGATCGTTGTCAATGACGGCTCCACGGATGATACTGCCGGAATTGTAAGCGCATACGCCCAAAAGCACCCCTGGATCAAATTGGTCAACAATCCCAAAAAAGAGCCTTATGCTAGTGGTTCCAAGGTCGTCCGGGCTTTTTACCTGGGCTATCGCCAAATTGACGTGGCTTATGATTTTCTGGTTAAATTTGATGCCGATCTGCATATTCCGCCCCATTATTTTAAGCGGATAGCGCAAATCATGGAGCAGGATGCACAGGTCGGTTTGGCAGGGGGAACGATCCTGGTAGAAAAAAACGGGCAGTGGGTCTATGAAAACTTTTCGGATAAAGACCACGTCAAAGGAGCCTATAAGGCTTGGCGCAAAGCTTGTTTTGAAGCCATAGACGGCTTAAAACACTCCATTGGCTGGGATACAGCCGATGAGTTGCTGGCTCGCTATCACGGCTGGAAAGTCGTTGTCGATACGGATCTACCCGTTCGGCATTACCGCCCTTTAGGCACCGAAACGGGTTCTGTAAAAATCCGAAAACGGGTGGGCAATGGCATGTACCGCCTGCGCTACGGCTTCTGGATCACCCTGATCAGCGCCATAAAAGCGGGCTACCTGAATAAACCCTACGGGCTGACCGGGCTGGCCGTCATGCAAGGCTGGCTGGAATCCTGGTGGAAAAAAGAGGATTTTATGGTCAATGAAGCTGAGGGGCGTTTCATTCGCCAGTTTCGCTGGGAGCGCATGTGGGGCAAGTTGAAGGGGGGGTAGGTTTTAGGTTTCCCTGCCCCCGTCCGATCCGGAATCGTCCCGCCCGGATTGATCCGGTCCGGCGGGCCGGGCGGGCGAATTCCGCTGAAAGCGGGAGGCGGGTGGTTTCCCTGCCCGAACCGAGATACGAGGGGCGGGTGGTTTTTTACCCGGCTGATACCGCGAAAAACGCGGGAGAAGACGGGCTAGTTTCAAGC
>CALMIR010000211.1 GCA_937864265.1 uncultured Saprospirales bacterium
TAACCCATTTGTCCTCTTTTGAGTGCTGTTTTGTGGTTGAATGAGCCTTGACTTTAACCCTTTTCTAGGGGTTAAGATGGCGCTACGCTGTAGCGCGTTGGCGGGGCTATATCGTGGCAACGGAGATGCCGTTCCGCTGGAACGATCGGGTGGTGTGCGTCCTAGCTCGATCGCTTTGAGCAGGGGGGGCGGTGTGACTTTGGGCTCGCGCCGACACTTTTGCATGGCATTCCAAGAAAGCAAAATGTTCGATTTGGCGTTGTGTCACCGCTTCGCGGTTTGGTGGCTCCATCTGGTGTTTTTTATAAAACTGTCAGCCCTTTGGGCTTTGGAGGAGCATAAAAATTTCTATTTTGCCAGTAGCAATTAAAACAGCCAAGCAGAAGCCAACCCCGGAGGGGTGAAAAGATTATAACAAGGTGATAAAGAGCTGAATGAACCCCGGAGGGGTGACATAATTATAAACTCCCAAAAAGGCAAGTGTCCTCCTTTGGAGTTGTGTCACCGCTTCGCGGTTCGAGCATGGAGAAGCCTGGCAAGTGTCGGTGTGACTTTGGGCTCACGCCGACACGTCTGCATGAAGACTTTGTGCACTTTCTGCGGTTTGTGGTTGAATGAGCCTTGATTTTGACCCTTTTCCAGCGGATAAGATGGCGCTACGCTGTAGCGCGTTGGCGGGGCTATATCGTGGCAACGGAGATGCCGTTCCGCTGGAACGATCGGGTGGTGTGCGTCCTAGCTTGATCGCTTTGAGCAGGGGGGGGACCAAGATGGCGCTACGCTGTAGCGCGCTTGCAGGCAAGTGTCGGTATGATTTAGAATCAGGCCGGCACCTCTTCATGAATGATCAGGTTCGCCGCTATACCACTCTGGCGCGGGTGCTTCTAAAGCTTGTACAGGCTCATCAGGCGCAGGCCGAAAACGCAGTTTCCAGGCATGGAGCTGTATGCCATCAGGTTGGTAAACGGTTTTTGCCCCATATTTCTCATCGCCAATAATGGGGCATCCGATGGCGCCCAATTGGGCGCGAATTTGGTGGAAACGACCTGCCAAAGGTTGGATTTCTAATAAGGCGTTTTGGCCGTACAGTTGGCGCAGAAAGCGGTACTCCAGCAAACTTTCTTGTCTGCTTTTTCCGGGTTGATCCCAAGTGATGGCTCTTTTATGGAGCAGGTCTTTTTCCAGCCAGTGTTTGAGTTTACCTTGTGGGGTAGGAGGCGTTTTTTCTGTAGCTGCGAGGTAGGTCTTTTGAATCTGGCGGGTGCTAAATTGCTCATTGAGCCATTTCAGGGTACTTTTCTTTTTGGCAACAAGAACCAGCCCGCTAGTTACCCGGTCGATGCGGTGTGCGATACCGACAAAAGGTTTTTTGCTGGTTTGGCTTAAATATTGCGCCACCAGCGATTCGACGCTTTCCCCAAAAGGATTTAGCTCCACCAGCATATTGCAAGGTTTATTGACAGCGATCCAGTGAGGGGTTTCAGCGATGATATCCAGCATGATCGATCTGTAAAATGGCGGGCATTTAGTGGGCAAAATCCAATTCAAAATTGCCTTTGATGCGCTCCATTGGCGGGTTGTAGTAGCCATAGCGAATATGGGGAAACTCCGCTTTGATGCGGCGCATCAACTCTTTGATACCCATACTGTCTTCCGTATCCTCCACGCCCACTTTTTGCAAATACCAATCAGGATCGATATTGAAATTGCGCCATTGGATCATCTTGAGGCCAGTATCCCGTATGACTTCCCGCAGGGCTTCGTATTCAGCTTCGCTATCGGTCAAGCCAGGAAAGGCAAAATAATTGATGCTGGTCCAGCCGCCATAGCGATTCACGACGCGAATACTTTCAATAATATCTTCAAACTGGTAATTGTTGGGGAGGTAGTAAGCTTCGTACAGCCATTTCTGCACTGAGTTGGTGCTGACTCTTATGCTGTTCAAACCTGCCTTGCATAGGGCTTCGACTGCTTGTGGCTTGCTGCCATTGGTATTGATGTTGATGCTGCCCTTATCCGTAAATTTGCGGATTTGAAGGATGGCTTCGGCCAGGGTTTCCCACATCAACAGGGGTTCGCCTTCGCAGCCCTGCCCGAAACTGATGAGTGGAAAAGGCGCAGTATTCAAATGATCGACGGCTATTTCGACGATTTCGGCAGCCGTTGGTTTGAAATTCAGGCGATCCTGGCTGGAGGTAATACTTTCCGTTTCAGGTTGAAAAGATATGCAACCAATGCAATTGGAGTTGCAGGCTGGCGAAGCAGGAATGGGGCATTCCCAGCGCCCCATGAAATAATTGCGGGCAGCCGGGCAATGGTAGGTGAGCGCGCAATTATTAGCCAGGTGTTCTACCACCCGATTATTGGGATAGCGGGCTTGCAATTGTTCTACACCGAATGATACCACGTTGGCATCGAAGCCGCTGCACTCCTGGCGAATATCTTGTTCGATTCGAACAGCCGGAACAAAAAATCGGTCATCGAACCATCCCACTGCGGTGTAGCAAAATAGGGGCAAAACGGGCGCTTCCGGTAAATTAATAAAAGAAGCCAGGTACAAACCCGTGTGGGCAGGCGGAACAAAAGCAGCTACAGCCCAACCTTTTTCACACATCCGCATTTCACCAGTACGGCGGTCTATCCCTACGGGTCGCCTTTGCGGCAAATGGTATAGACTTCCGCCATCCGGCAATTCCATCCAGTCGTCATCCGGGATCGGGCAGGCATAGTAACCACTCCGGCCAATGGCATAAAGACTGGTATCTTCATATACATTTCCGTCATTGTCGGCAAAAAGTACATAAGGCCTGACCTGTTTTGTCATTCGTTCCTATTTTCTGACTGGCTATTCAGTCGGTTAAATGATCATACCTGCGGCTACGGTCTCGTTGGTGCCTTCATCCACTAATATGATACTGCCTGTAATGCGATTTTTGCGGTAGCTGTCCACAAAAAGTGGCTTAGTAGTGCGTACGACAATACGGGCAATATCGTTCATAGCAATGGTTGTATTTTCCTCATCGCGGTGCAGGGAATTGATATCTAGCCGATATCGAATATCCTTAATGATACAACGCGCTTCCTGCGTGGTGTGCATGAGCGCATATTTGCCATTCAATTGCAAAGGCTTTTCATTGAACCAGCAAATCATGGCTTCTACATCTTGAGTGGCTGTCGGATGATTATTTTCCCTGGCAATCATATCGCCTCGGCTCAGGTCAAAATCATCTTCCAACAAAATAGTTACCGACATAGGCGGATAAGCTTCATCTATCGGCCCGTCGAAAGTATCTATTTTGGCTATCGAAGTTACAAAACCGGAGGGCAATAGCATCACTTTGTCGCCCTTTTTCAGGATGCCCCCGGCAACTCGACCGGCATAGCCCCTATAATCGTGAAAATCGTCCGTATTAGGGCGAACGACATATTGAACCGGAAAACGGGTATCAATAAAATTGTGATCACTGCCGATATGTACGTTTTCCAGGTAATAGAGCAGCGTGCCACCGCCATACCACGGCATATTGGCCGATTTATCCACCACATTATCGCCATGCAGGGCAGAGATGGGGATGAAGTGAATGTCCTTTACATCCAACTTGTAGGAAAAATCTTCAATTTCCTGTTTGATTCTTTCATATACTTCCTCGCTATAGTCCACTAAATCCATTTTGTTGACACAAACAACGAGGTGTGGAATTTGCAAGAGCGAAGCGATAAAAGCATGGCGCCGGGTTTGTTCCACTACCCCCTGACGGGCATCTACCAGAATCAAAGCGACGTTGGCGGTAGAGGCGCCCGTCACCATATTGCGAGTATATTGGATATGGCCTGGGGTATCGGCAATGATAAACTTGCGCTTTGGGGTAGCGAAATAGCGATAGGCCACATCGATGGTGATACCCTGCTCGCGCTCGGCGCGGAGGCCATCGGTTAATAGGGCTAAGTTGACGCCTTCTTCGCCGCGCCTTTCCGTACTTTGCCGGATGGCTTCGTATTGGTCTTCAAAAATGGATTTGCTGTCGTACAGCAAGCGCCCAATCAGGGTACTTTTACCATCGTCCACGCTACCAGCGGTGGTGAAGCGTAGCAATTCCATATTTTCGTATGCAATCATTTTCTTGAGTGTTTTATATGGGGCAATGGTTGAAAGAAGCCCCGGTTTCCGAACAGCGTTTGATTCAACAAATGAGTTTTAGAAATACCCTTGTTTTTTGCGGTCTTCCATGGCCGTTTCAGAGCGCTTATCGTCAGCGCGGCCACCTCTTTCTGTGACCCGAGCTGCCGATACTTCCTGGATAATTTCCTCAATGGTAGCAGCCGTTGATGCCCATACGCCGGTACAAGTCGTATCGCCAATGGTACGGCAGCGCACCATCATTTCTTGAATGGAAGCTTCCTCTTCTGCCCTTTTTGGGATATGGGGCGAATCGGCCAGCAGCACGCCATCGCGTTCAAATACTCGGCGCTTATGCGCAAAATACAGGCTGGGCAAAGGCACTTTTTCCATAGCCAGATACATCCAGACATCCAACTCCGTCCAATTACTGATGGGGAATACCCGGAAGTGTTCTCCAAAATGCTTCCTGCTATTGAAAAGATTCCACAATTCTGGGCGTTGGTTTTTGGGATCCCATTGTCCAAATTCATCCCGGTGAGAAAAAAAACGCTCTTTAGCGCGGGCTTTTTCTTCATCGCGGCGGCCACCACCCAAGGCAGCGTCGTATTTGCCTTTTTCCAAAGAATCCAGCAAGACGGCAGTCTGCAAATAATTGCGGCTGGCATTATAGCCTTTTTCTTCCGTGACCATACCTTTGTCAATAGCGGTCTGCACAGAACCGACATGGAGTTTCAGGCCGTATTCATCGACCAGCCAATCGCGGTATTCCATCGTTTCGGGAAAATTATGCCCGGTGTCGATGTGTAGTAAAGGGAACGGCACCTTTGCCGGATAAAAGGCTTTTCGGGCCAGATACGTCATTAAAATGGAATCTTTTCCTCCTGAAAACAGAATCACCGGATTTTGAAATTGGGAGGCCACTTCCCGGATGACAAAAATGGATTCTGATTCCAGTTCTTTCAGATGATTGAGATGGTAGCTCATTATTGAGATGTTAGACGAAAGATATTAGATAATTAGACTTTAGAACTTAGACTCCAGCTCATAACGACAATCAATACCGGATCAGCGGCATTAAAAAGTCAAATAAACGCTGTACACTTTCTTCCAAACTCCATTGATCCGTTTTAATTTCAATAGCCGGATGTTCTGGGGCTTCATAGGGGGAATCGATGCCGGTGAAGCCTTTGATTTGGCCCGCACGCGCTTTTTGGTATAAACCTTTCACATCGCGAGCCTCACAAACCTCCAAGGGGGCGTTGATAAAAATTTCCAGAAAATCGTTTTCCCCGATAATATCGTGGGCCATTTGGCGGATGGCGCGGGTAGGGCTGATAAAAGAATTTAGGGTAATAACGCCGGTATGCAAGTATAATTTGGCTATTTCAGCAATCCTTCTGATGTTTTCGGTACGGTCTTCTTCACTAAAACCGAGGTTATTGTTGATGCCATCGCGAATATTATCCCCGTCCAGAACCTGTACAAAATAACCAGCCTGGAAGAGCTTCTTTTCCAAGTGTTGGGCGATGGTACTTTTCCCCGAACCGGACAAACCGGTAAACCACAAGACTCTGCTGCGTTGATTCAAGCGCTGCTCCCGATCTTCGCGTTGCAGCAAGCGGTCGTAGATGGGGTGAATATTGTCGGCCAATGTTTAGGTAGTTTTTTTAAAAATTTCTGCAAAGAAAGGGAAAATGGGCTATTTGCCAAAATCTACTTCTTTTTTTGATGGGAACAACTGGAGTTAAGCAACAGTTTTTTCAGAACGTATAAACTTTTACCTTTATGCCCTGCCTGCAAATAAAACTTAAAAAGCCCTGACTACAAGAAACAAGAGAAAATGAGCGCATCAAAGCATTTTGAAACCCAAGCCATCCGATTGCAAATGGAACGCACGGCCTATCAGGAGCACAGTGCACCTTTGTTTTTAACTTCCAGCTTTGTATTCCCAACTGCGGAAATCATGGCGGCCACCTTCGATGGCGAGGCGGATGGGTTGATCTATTCGCGCTACAGCAATCCGAACACAGAAGAGTTCATCTCTAAGGTGTGTGCTATGGAAGGTGCGGAAGATGGTTTTGCGACAGCTTCTGGCATGGCAGCCGTATTTGCCAGTATTGCAGCGCACATGGAATCGGGCGATCATTTACTGGCTTCCCGTGCGGTATTTGGTTCTACCCACCAACTGCTGACGCAGGTATTCCCCAAATGGGGGATCAAGCATACCTATGTAGAACCTCATGCTATTCAAAACTGGGAAAAAGCCCTGACACCACATACCAAACTTTTGTTCCTGGAGACCCCCTCCAACCCCGGTTTAGCCTTGATCGACCTCAAAAAGGCGGGGGAATTTGCCAAAACCCACGATTTGATATTGATGGTGGATAATTGCTTTGCCACACCTTATTTGCAGCAGCCGCTCAAATTAGGGGCTCATCTTAGCCTGCACTCTGGTACCAAATGGATGGATGGGCAGGGGCGCACCTTGGGCGGGGTAATCGTGGGCAGTAACAGCCTGATTGAGCCAATCCGGTTTTTTTGCCGCCATACAGGGCCGGCTATGTCGCCTTTTAATGCTTGGATATTGTCAAAAAGCCTGGAAACACTTGCTGTTAGAATGGATAGACATTGCGAAAATGCTTTGAAATTAGCTGGTTTTTTGGAAACCGCACCAGAAGTAAGCCGGGTGCATTATCCTTTCCTGACATCACACCCCGATCATCAATTGGCCAAACAGCAAATGAAAGCCGGGGGTGGAATTGTCGCTTTTGAATTGGAAGCAGGGCTTGAGGGGGGGATGCGATTTTTGAATGCCCTTCAGATGTGTACCCGCTCGTCCAATCTGGGCGATACCCGCACGATTGCCACCCATCCGGCTTCAACGACGCACTCCAAATTGACGGAAGCCGAAAGACAGGCCGTCGGTATTAGCCCAGGCTTGGTGCGCATTTCTGTAGGGCTGGAACAGGCAGACGACATCATCAGCGATATTCGCCAAGCGTTGAAGGAAATCTAATGCTTATCAATCAGGACAGTAGAAGCGAAATCGGTAACTTAATTTTTCTGCGGGACTTTGGCATAAGGGTACTGGGCCACTTTTTGGGCCATGTACCAGGTTTCTAACCCAGAAATGCACATGTCCTCTGCTTGATCAAGCGCGATATTGCCATCTGCTGCTACCCATTCTTCGGGAACGATCAGGTGCTCAATCTGGCCTATGATGAGTCGTGTGTTGTTCAGTTCTATGGGCATTTCCTGAAGGAATTTCATGCCTATTTTAATTTGGCTTTCGCGGACGAATGGGGCTTTGAAAGGGGCGATCCATTCGGGGGTGAGCTTACAAGCCTCGAACTCCGAGATACTCCGGTCAAAGCGCGCCGAAGTATAATGCGCATTTTCCGCAAAGGAGCGGTGTACGTGATTGATGGTGTAATAGCCTGTGGCCAGGATATTTTGATAAGTGTGGCTGAAAGCAGTGATGGGCCGTTGTATGAAGCCCAACAAAGCTGGATCAGCGCCCAAATGAACGACGGAACTGAAAATGGCTAAATTAGTATGGCCGGCTTCATCGACGGTGCCAATTAGATTGGCGGGTTTGTAACCGCTGACCGAGTTGATCAGGTTGGCCCGATAGAAACGGGACATGCTCTCGAAATCAGATGAAGTGAAATGTTTCATATTACCGTACTTATCGTTTGCTGATTTTGTTGCCCGAAATAGCCCTTTGTCTGGAGCATTTAAAACGGGTGATTGCAGGATTCCTTTTTTGAGTGTGTTTTTGGCTCGTGCCCGTGTGTACGCGCTCCCGCCATTTCTTGAAGCTACCTGGCTTGAGTTCACGGCGCATCAGGGCGACTACTTCTTGTTCGCTGATGCCAAATTGAAAAGAAATGGCTTCAAAGGGTGTCCGGTCTTCCCACGCCATTTCGATGATGCGGTCAATGTCTGCTACTGAGATCATCTTTTGTAAGGTTGGACAATTAACAGGCGGGGCTAAATAATGTTCGTTCTTTTTCAAAGAACTACAAATTTAGTAGTGTGCAAAAAATTACTTCCCGATTTATTGAAGTCCTTACCCTAGCGGACACACTTAAAATGAAGCGTTTAGCCCACTAGGGTAAGGACAAATCGGGAACTTAATTTTGCTGCGTTACTTATTGAAAAAACAGACACGAAAGACGCACATTGTGAAAAATATAGTGTTTTGGTTTGTATGGGTATTTATGTATATTTGTAGTAAGAAATCCAAAAGATATGAGTGCATTGGAAATTAAGGGTGGAATATATGAATTAATTTCAAAGGTTGATGACAAGCAACTTTTACTAAAGCTCTACAAAGAAGTAGCAGACTTGATTGCTCAGAACCAACAAGAGCAGGACTTCTGGAATGAACTTTCTGAATGGCAACAGATGGAATTGGAAAGTGCTATTGAAGAGAGTCAAAATTAAAGCACTTGGGTGGGTCATAAGGAGGTAATGGAAAAATATAAAAAATGGCTGTGACGGTAGTATGGACAAAATATTTCCGGGGGATTAGCCCCCCGGAAATATTCCTTCTTACTGCTTCACAATCCGCATCATTTGTTGAATATCGCTATCCGGGAAACGGATGAAATAAACCCCAGTGGGATAGGCCGCCAATGAAACCATAGCGGTATAAGTATCGTCGTACTTCACCAGTCGGCTGCTTTGGATACGCTTACCATTGGCATCCAATACTTCAAATACCAAGAAGCTGCCTTTGCCTTGAACGCCTTTCACATTCACTCGAGCCACATCGGCTGTAGGATTGGGGAATACTTCGATGTATTGGCCAAATACTTGGGTACGGGTTGCCGTTTCTACATCTATCGTTACATCAATCTCCACCTGACAACCAATCGCATCTTGAACGACCACCACATAATCGCCAGCACCCAAGCCTGAAAAGGTCGGGCTGCTCTGGAAAGTTTGCCCGCCATTGATGCTGTATTGAATCGGCTCGTTGCCCGAAATGGCTATAACCTGAATCTGGCCGTCGTTGGCATTATTAACGCTCTCGTTTTCTACCTCAACCATAGCGCTGATGGCGCATAGCGGCACATTCACCGTCGTTTCATAGGAACAACCATTTTGATCAATGACAACTACTTCATAGTCGCCACTGCCCAAGCTCAGGAATAAAGATGCGCTTTGGAAAGTTTGCCCGCCGTCGATACTGATATCAAAAGGCCCTGTACCATTCGATGGGGTTACAAATAGGCTGCCATCATTCGTTCCGGCTGCACTTTCAGGTGTGATGTCGAAATCGGCTGTCAATAAACAGGTAAATACGGGGCAAAAATCATTGCTTTCGACTACGCCAAAATCGCCACTAGTCGGACTTGCGAATAAAATAGTGCCTTCTCCATTCTCAATCTGGTAATTTCCCTCTCCATAGAAACAGCAAATACCATCGCCAAAAGCATCAAAGATAGTGAAGTTATAGCATTGCTCAGGGTCGAGGCACCATTCTTCTGTGAAAAGGGTATTGATCTGATCGTATGGACCACCCGCATATAAAACAGTGCCCGACAGATCGCTCAGCTCCCAGGTTGTTTCTTCCGGGTATTCATCCGTCAGTAATTCCAAGCGTACGCTCACCCCATCCGTAATCACATCAAAGTCGCGGGCAAAGCTGTCGTTTTCAGTAATTTCATCGGCCATGCCATTTGGAAGCGCAGTGAAAGCGCTGATATTATTCACGCCATCAACCAAGCCACTCAACAAAATCGGAAATTCAACCGATGCACCAGGGGCGAGGTTACCGACATAATCGATCGTATTAAAAACATCGCCATTGATGAGTATCTCCAAGTGGAAAGTCTCTATGGCCTGGGTGCCGTAATTGGTTACAGAAACGGTGACCAAGCCGGATTCTCCGCAGAAAGGCAAGTCCAGACCAGCCACACTGCCTACACCGATATCGAAACGGGGCAACTGGAACACGATGGCTCTAAGAGTGTCGTTAAAAACAGCCTCATCGTTATCCATTGAAGTGAAAATCTTGAAGTCGTAATCCCCAATTACAGATAAATCAACGGTCGAGGCAAAAGTATGCTCGTAGATGCTATCGGGTGCCAAAGTATAATTGACAGGTTCTATGACGGGCGTTCCATTTTCAAAAATGTAGCCCACCTGGAAAACACTTTGTGTATCAATGCCGAAGTTTTTGACCTGAATTTTTACTGGCTCTGCGGCACTGAGGTCATCGGCGTTTGCGGGCGTCAGCAGCGCAACAGGGCCAATATCATTCGTATCTTTCTTGAGTTGAAAAGCAACGATTCGGGTACCAAAACCATTCGATCTGCGGTACTCTCCCGTGAACCAGAAGGTACGGTCATCAGCAGGATCGACGCTCATTTGGGCATAATCGCCGTAGCGGTCGCCGGGATTGGTCGAAAAACCCGGGGTTATTTCGTACTCATCGACGCTCATTTCGCCCAATGGGTCGCTGGCACGTCGCCCCGTGAAACGAAGCCCGGCATAAGTCGTACTGCTGGAAACGGAATAGGCCAACCCAATATTACCTGCGCCATCCATCGCAATACCCCCCATAAAACGATGCAGACCATCGTCTGGGGCATAGGTGCCTTCCTGATATACGCTCCAGTCATTACCGGGAGTACGTCTCAATTCCATCCAACGGATACCAGATACATTGCCACCACCTGCTGCATCGGTGATGAAATTGAGTACAATGGCTTCATGGCCGCCAAAGTTGCGGTAATGGCTTTGGTGCATGATCACTTCTGGCAGGCCATCGATTCCACCACCACCCAATTGGGGGATACAAGCAAACCCAAACCCTGTAGCTGCACAGGGATAGGTGTCATAAGGCGTTGTGACCAAGCTGGTCTGGCTCACGGTCGTATTGCCTGGCGTATTCCAGTCGAGGTCAATGCTAAAAACATTCACCTGATCCTGGGCGCTGCCACCCCAAGCATCGTCGCTTAGTGTCAAAATCATGGGGTTGGCATTGGCTGGAGGCGCATTTATTCCCGACCAGTCCACCGGAGTAGCTACTTGAAAACCAGGGCCTCCTGATACACCCGGCAACACCAGGCGCTGAATCATAACGGTAGGTTCACCGTTGAGGAGGTCTTCCCGGTTGATGAAATAAGCAGGCAAAGAGCCGGGGCCTTGTTCATTCGTTGTTACGACCAGGGCATTTGGCCATAGCGCATATTTAGGATAATCGGGGAAATTAGGTGTCGAAAAGTTGTAGGCATTCCAACTGCCCGTCGGATCGGCTGTTTCCGAAACGGCTACTAGTAGCCGATTGCCAAAAGGAAATTCGGTCATATACCAGCGATTGGCTTCCTGATCGTACAAAATGATGGGGTCGCCTGCTGAGGAAAAGCCAATGGTACTCCAAATGGTATTGGCTGAAATAGGCGCCGTTACAGCATTTCCCATTTTATCGAACACCTGAATGAAAGTGGCATTCACCGATTGCAAGTAATAATCCCGACCCACATCACCAGTTGGATCAGGTGGAAAAATATTGGGTACGGTGCCAAAAACCATACCATCGATGTTGACCGTTGGTTCGACCACGATCCCTGTACTGCGTCCCATTTCGCTTTGGCGGATGGGATCTTCACCCCGGGGTAGGGCATTGGGATTGGGCTGAGGGCGTTGCTTTCTACCGGCGAAGTTGGGGACGGTTTTGTTCCTTTTGTATTCGGCTTTTTTCTCGGTACTGCTTCCTCTAAGGGGAGCTAAATCTCGTAAAGGCGGTGTTTTTCCGACAAATTCCGCGTAAGTTACCTGTACCTCGATGTCGGTCAAGGGGGTAGTTTGGTTTTGCGCTTGAAGCAAAACGCTGCTGAAACCTGACAGGATCAACAGCAGGAGTAATTTTGAATTCATACTAACCTGATTTGAAAAATTGGTTTTATAAGTGGCAAAGTTAAGCAGGATAGGGCAGAAAGTTTTTTTTCTTCTTTCAAGTGTCAGGATAAAGCTAAAAAAGGCTATATTCGTTAACGGCTAATAGATCTTACTGTATTGGAACAATTTAAGCAAATATTAAAATCAGGGCTGTTGATCGGCTTATTACTGATGGCCTGTTTTTGGGCCAGCCACCGCTGTAATTCACGTGCAGTAGATCAAAAGTCGAGCGCAATGTCAAACTTGGATTCGGCCAGCCTGATTGTACAGGCCGCCATTGAGTATGCAGGAGGGCTAAGCGCTTGGAAAGCTAAGAAACGTTTGCAATTCACCAAGGCATATACCCTGTTTCTGGAATCAGGAGAGATTGAAAAACAGGTTTTGGAAACACATGATTATCAATATGCTCCGCTAAAAATCACCATCGAGTCAGAGGAAGACCATCAGTCCTTGATTACAGTTTTGGAAAATGGCCAGTACCGACGGTTCAAAGGAGATTCGTTGCTGCATGTTGGCGAAGAAGCTTTGGAAAAAGCCATCAATAGCGCGACTTATGTGGTCAGCGTTCCTTTTAATTTACTGGATGAGGGCACAGTATTGGCTTATGAAGGCATCCAAAAAATGCCAAATGGTCAAATGGCTGAGGTCGTGCGCGTCAGTTATGGGCAGGCTTCTTCTGATGTATGGCGCTATTATTTTCACCCAGAGAGCAAGCGGGTAATGGCTAATAGTGTAGTGACGGACGGCCATACCAGTTTTGTCGAAAACCTGAGTTTTGAACGGATAGGGGGCATTTTGTTTTTCAAAAAACGCAAAAGTTGGCGTATCGATAGGGCGGGCAATTTCCAATACCTTCGGGCCGAATACAATTATGACAATTACCAGCTACAATAAACGATGAAAAGAACACCTTATCTCATTTTGGTGCTCACGGCTGCCATTTTTAATCCAACATGGGCGCAATTAAGGATGGCCGATATATTTACCGACCATGCCGTTTTGCAGCAAAATACTACTGTTCCCGTATGGGGATGGTCTAAACCAGGCAGCAACATTAGCGTCAATTGTTCTTGGATAGAGGGGCAGCATTTTAAAGCCAAAACGGATGCCACGGGTAAATGGCGGGTAGCACTTCCTACGCCATCGGCCAGCCTGACACCCCATCAATTGATGGTAACTGATGGCCAAAACAATATCCTACTAAGCGATTTGCTCATAGGCGAAGTCTGGCTATGCTCTGGTCAGTCCAATATGGAATGGGAAATCAAAGACTCCGGCTATACTCCCGAACAAACGAAGGCGGAGGAGTATCCTTTTATACGGCATTTTAAAGTCAATCATGCAGTTAGCCTGGTTCCTTTAGATACTTTGGATGCAGGGGAATGGCAAGTTTGCGATGCCGAATCTGCCAGGTATTTCAGTGGGGTTGCTTATTTTTTTGCGAGGGAATTGGCCGATCGCTATCAAATTCCCATTGGTTTAGTACATAGCTCTTGGGGCGGCTCGCAAGTAGAGAGCTGGATCAGCGGAGAAGGCATGGCAAACTCAACCCTTTTCAAAGAATATTGGCGTCGTTTTCCTGAAACATGGGCAGAGGCCGACCAGCGCTCGTTGGGGAAAGTAAAAAAATACCTCTTGGGCAATGAGCACATCAGCCCTACACCGGAAGAGGAAGCCGCTTATCTGCAAAAAGACTACGACATCGGCCAATGGCGGAAGGTAAACCCAACATTTGCCTGGGACTGGCAGCAAATATGGGCTTTTCGCGGAAGCGGGTTTATGGCAATAGATGTTGATCTGAATAATCGGGATATTGCCCAATCGGCACAGCTTCATTTGGGGCGAAGCGACCTGTCCAGAGCAATCTATTGGAACGGACAACTCATTTGGTCGGGACATCAACAGGAAGCACTGGAACTCATCCTCCCTGCTTCCAGCTTGCAGTTGGGTAAAAATCGCCTCTTGGTCAAACAAATCTTGGGTGACGCAAGGGGCTGGGTAGAAATGGGGCTAAAAGGCCCTGCGGATTTATTTTACTTAAAAACGACATCCAGGAAAATCTCTCTCGCGGAGCCCTGGTCGGTCATGGCTTCTTTTAATGAGCCTTTGCATTTCATACACTCCAGCAACAACTTGGGTGTTGCCGTTTACAATGCTATGATCCACCCCATCCAGGATTTTCCCATTCAAGGGGTGATCTGGTATCAGGGCGAAACCAACGCTGGTCGAGCCTTTGAATATCGGCAATCCTTTCCTCTGCTCATCCAAGACTGGCGCAGAATATGGGGTAGCGCAATGCCTTTCCTCTTTGTCCAATTGGCCAATTATGAGGCTGGAAATGGCAACTCCAACACAGGCAGCGAATGGGCAGAATTGCGCGAAGCACAAGCCTTTGCCTTGCGATTGCCAAATACTGGTATGGCAGTGACCATCGATATTGGCGAGTCGAAAGACATACACCCGAAAAATAAACACGATGTTGGAAAACGCCTGGCTTGGGAAGCTATGCGGGTGGCATACGGCGAAGATTTACCCACCTGTAGCCCTTTGAATCCGGTGTTGCAATTCCAAGGCGATAGTGTTATTATTTCTTTTCCGGAGGATACCCCTCCTTTAACGGTTCATGACAAATACGGCTATGTCAATGGGTTTGAACTGGCTGGAGAAAACCAGCGCTTTCATTATGCCAAAGCCGAGCTTTCCGGCCAACGCATCATCGTTCGTTCTTCCGCTGTCGCAAAACCCCTTGCTGTTCGCTATGCCTGGGCGGATGATCCCTACGATGTCAATTTGTTTACTACAGATGGCTTCCCCATTGCCCCTTTTCGATCGGACGATTGGAAATGCGTGACGGAAGGGCGGCGTTTTGAATAACCTGTAGGAGTAAATTGCTTTGTTTTCCAGTTGGTATCAATTTCAATAGAAAGCTGCAAGAATACCTCTTGAGCCAGAGAGCAGTTTGGAGTGAGGACAACACCTAATCATCGTAGGAAGAGTTGCACAGGGAGATTATGCGAACCACTATTTTAACTTTTCTAAATATTTTTTCAAAACAAAATTTTTATATCAAGCATCGATTGAAAATCGAAATTTCTGCTTAGTAATGAGTTGATTTATAGGATTTTATGTGGCTCAAAAAAAATAATAGATTTACTATCTAAATATGTAGCTAGTATTTAAAAAATGTGAGAAAAAATAAATTATTTGATTGGAAGACGATCTTTTTTTAAATCCAAATCGCTTGCCGGGTACGTAAGTAGTTAAGTAAACTTTTCTCCATCATCTTCAATTCAAACCATTTAAACACAATGAAAAAAGAAACGTTACCCAAGGCTTTAATGTTACTATTGATGCTCCTATCGGGCATTTTTTCCGTACAGGCGGCATCCATAACCGTCACTTCAACCGCCGATTCCGGTATGGGATCCTTGCGGATGGCAGTTATGAATGCTTCAAATGGCGATGTCATACTCTTTGCCACAGCATTAAATACGATGCCCATCGTATTGACTAGCGGAGAAATCCTAATCAATAAATCCCTGCGCATAGTCGGCAATGGAATGGCGAATACCATTATCAGCGGCAACAACAACAGTCGAATTTTTAACATTGATAATGCAGGAGCTGTGACCTTGTCCACGCTGACTCTGACCAATGGACTTGGCTCACCAAGCGGAGGGGCTTTATTGGTGAATGCTTCTACTGTTAAAGTGCTGGGGTGTGCGGTGACCAATAGTGCAGCCACTGGTGATATGGCCAGTCAAGGCGGTGGTGGTATCGCGAATACAGGTGGAGGCAGTTTAACGATTGCTCAAAACGCTGTCATTTCTGGAAACACAGCAAACGTTGGAAGTGGCAGCGGGGGCGGTATTCTTAACGATGCATTAGGCGTTTTGGTTATTCAGGATTCAGAAATATCGGACAACAGCGCTGCTCGTGCTGGTGGCGGAATCGAAGACAACTCTGGTTCTACGACAAGCATTACCATCGTGAATTCTACTTTGAGTGGTAATTCAACTGGAAACACTCCTGGTAATGGTGGCGGATTGCACATTACAGGGCCTGGAAATGCGACCATTATGGGAGGAGCTGTACTCAATAACACGGCAGCTGCTGAAGGAGGTGGCCTCTGGAATGGAACAGGTTTGATGATTGTTGATGGAGTGAACATAGATGGGAACAGAGCCAGCGGCACGGGATCGGATCAAGGCGGCGGCGGCATATTCAACGCCGGAGGAGCTGTTCAAGTGGGCAATAATACCATCATCACCAATAATATGGCTGACGGTATGCCCGGCGGCAGTGGCGGGGGGATCTTAAATGATGCCGGCGGACAACTTACTGTGAAAGCTTCGACCATTTCCAACAACCAAGCTATGCGAGCGGGTGGCGGCATTGAAGATAACTCAGGCAGCGCTACAACTGTACTAGTAGTGGGTACGACCATAAGCAATAACAATACGGGCGCTTCTCCAGGCAATGGTGGCGGCGTACACATTACAGGGCCAGGTAACTTTACCATTAAAAACAGTATGGTCAATGGCAATACTGCCGCTGCTGAAGGTGGTGGCTTATGGAACGGCACCGGGCTAATGCGGGTAGAAAATACGCTTGTTAATGGTAATACGGCCAGTGGTACCGCTTCCGACCAGGGTGGCGGCGGCGTTTTTAATGCAGGCGGTACCGTGCTAATAGGCAATAGCACCGTCATATCCGATAATGTGGCGGATGGTATGCCTGGGGGCAGTGGCGGTGGTATTCTAAATGATGCTGGAGGAAGGCTCAAAGTAGAAAATACAACAATAACAAACAACCAGGCCATGCGAGCAGGTGGTGGTATTGAAGATAACTCTGGTAGTGCGACGCTAATCTCTGTAATCAATAGTACAATCACGGATAACAGCACTGGTTCTTCACCTGGTAATGGTGGTGGGGTACATATAACAGGCGCTGGTAACTTTTCGATCACGAACAGCCTGGTTCAAAACAATTTTGCTGCCGCAGAAGGCGGAGGCTTGTGGAATGGAACTGGCATTATGAGGGTCAGCTTCACAACAATTGACGGCAATACAGCCAGCGGAGCGGGAGCAGACCAAGGCGGCGGCGGTATTTTTAATGCTGGTGGGGAAGTCCGCGTTTTGGACAACACCGTGATCACCAATAACGTAGCCAATGGAGCAAGCGGCAGCGGTGGCGGCATCCTCAACGACGTGGGCAGCCAACTGACGGTAAGCAATACCACCATTACTGGCAACATGGCCATGCGCGCGGGTGGCGGCATCGAAGACAATTCTGGCAGCGCCACAACGGTTCAAATCAACAACACGATCATCACAGCAAACAGCACAGGGCCAGCACCCGGCAATGGCGGCGGCATCCACATCACCGGCCCGGGCAATATGAATATTATGGGAGGCATGGTCAATAACAACACCGCAACAGCCGAAGGCGGTGGCCTATGGAACGGCACAGGAACAATGAACGTAGATGGCGTTACCATCGATGGCAATACCGCGAGCGGAGCAGGCGCAGACCAAGGTGGCGGTGGCGTATTCAACGCTGGAGGAACGATCAACATCAGCAATGGTACTACCATCACGAACAACGTAGCTGACGGAGCAAGCGGCAGCGGTGGCGGCATCCTCAACGACGTAGGTAGCCAACTGACGGTAAGCAATACTACCATTACTGGCAACATGGCCATGCGCGCGGGTGGCGGCATCGAAGACAATTCTG